>JAKOSN010000137.1 GCA_029777335.1 Planctomycetota bacterium | reverse complement strand
CCGTTTACGCGACAAGAACGACGAGGTTCGCTGTGTGGCGGCCGATGCGCTGGGAGCCATCGGGCCGGCGGGCAAGGCAGCGGTCCCCGCGCTGGCGACGGCGCTCAAGGACAGCGAGGCCGGCCCCCATGCCGCCAAGGCGCTGGCACGAATGAAAGCCGAGGCGAAACCGGCTCTCCCCGCCCTGGCCGCCGCCCTGAAGGATTCCGAGATGCGCACCTACGCCGCCCAGACCCTCGGCGAACTGGGAGAACTGGGTTTGCCCGAGTTGATCAAGGCGCTGAACTCCACCGACGAGGATCTGCGCGTGGAGGCGGTGCTGGCCCTGGGATTGGTGGGCAAACCCGCCGTGGCCGGCCTCCGTTCCGCGTTGAAGGACAAGTCCGCCGAGGTGCGTGTCAACACGGTGGTTATCCTGGGGCGCCTGGGAGTGCATGCCAAGGAAGCGGTCGCCGACCTGGCGGCGATGCTCAAGGACGAGAATGACGAGGTCCGTTGCCGCGCCATCGCTGCCCTGGTCGCCATCGGTCCCGACGCCCGGAGCGCGCTGCCCGCGCTCAAGGAAGCGCGCAAGGACAAGACCGAGCGCGTTCGCGACGCCGCCGCCGAGGCGATCCAAAAGCTCTCCGAGAAGGAGTGAGGACGATCCCTCTCCGGTTACACCCGGAGCGCCCACTCAGGAGAAGCCAGCGTTCCGGGGTAGGCCCGGTCGTCGTTTTCCTGCGCGAACGCGCTGGTACTCCGCGTCGTTTTATGGATGGCGAGCAGAGCGAGACAAACCCTGTCGGATTTTGCCAACGATTCCGCATATTCCTTGTTATACTGACAACTCCGGGACAGCAGTTGGGCGTGCCAATCGGTTGACTGGTCGCATCAGGGAGGCGCTTCGCTCATGCAACCCCTGCAGCCGTATCAGAGTCCGCCTGCAAACGCGCCTCAGGCACCACGCCACGTGGCACCGCCCCATTCCGCGCCGTCAGCGCTCGCACTGATCAACTGGCCGATGGTTGTTCTGGCCGTGGGAGTGGGAGCCCTGGTTGTGCTGAGCAGTATTGGCCTGGCCTGGGGATTGAGCCAGGCGCCAACGCCAGCGACCGCGAGGGGGCCCCTTCCGCCGCCTCCGCCGGAAACCCCGCCGGTTCCGCCTCCTGATCCCCCTCCTGGCGAGCCCAGCCCTCCGCTCTCCCCGCTGCCCCAGCGTCAGCCGCGCGAGACGTATGGCACCAGCATCGGCTTTTTCAGCACTCCCGAACTCGCCGCGCAGGAGGCCCTGAAAACTCACAAACTGCTCCTCATCCTGCACCTCTCCGGCGCCGTGGAAGACAATCGCTTCTGCGCCAGCAAGGTGGAACACTTTCGGGCAAACACCCTGGCTTCGGCTCAGGTCGGGGAATATCTCAACGCCCATTTTGTCGCCTGTTTTCAGAAGGTTGCCACCACGCGTGCCGAGGGTGCTGACAGAACGGAAGGCACCCTTGCAAGCTACTTTTGCACTCCTGATGGTCGTGTTTTACATCTGCTCGCCGGGCCAGCGACGGCCGACGTCTTTCTGCGCGAGGCACACTGGGTGGTCGAAACCTGTGAGCAAGCACGCAAGGAAAGCCGCGGCGATACCAACCCGCTGTTCCGGACGGCCATCCAGAAAGCTCACGCGGACCGCCTGCGCAAGGACCATGGGCTGGATGTGGATCGCCTGAAACCACGCGCGGGGCGCAAGCCCTTGCCTCAGGCAGCCCGGGTACATCTGCTCCTGACTGCCACTCCGCTGGTGAAGTTGGAGAAGGTCTATCGGCTGGTGTTTGAGCGTTTTCTGGGCGAACCCGTGGCACCCTCTCCCGTCGTGACCCCCTGACGAGGGGATGCGCATGATCCACAAGCACGACCGCCGGCCCCTCCGCTCCGGGCTCTCCTGGTGGGTGACGATTCCTCTTCTCGTTGTGCTGGCGTTCGCCGGCTACTGCTTTGTGCGCTGGGAAATCGACTATCTGCGCGAGCGCCAGCGACTGCACGCGTTGGAGCTGGCCAACAACGCGGTCACAACCCGGCTGGCCCAGGCGGAGCAGATGCTGGCCAACGAGCAATTCGACCAGGCCATCCAGACGCTCAACGACGCTCTGGCGATCGAAGGTGCCACCGAACGGGAGCCCGTCCTGGCCTTGCTCCAACTCGCCAAGGAACGCCAGGCCCGAGCCTTGCTCGATCAGGCAGAACGGGCCGTCAAGGAGCAGCAAGGCCCCCGGGCGCGCGACCTCCTCCAGCAGTACCTTGAGCACCCCCAGGCGACTGCGCTGGACGAGGCGCGCCGACTGGTGAAGGAGTTGACCTGGGCGATGAGCGAACCGCATGCTGTCGCCGTTCTGCGCCACATGGATGACAACACCCTGACACGCTTTATCGACGGGGAAGCTCTCGCGCCACCGCGGGAACTGACCCTTCCGCTGACGCAGACCTATTTTGCCGGGCAGGTCCGCGAGTATCTGCCACGCGAACGGATGCGTCGCGAAGACCGCGCACGCCACGAGAAGCGCATTCGCAGTACCCCGCTTTACCGCGAGGTGAACGAATACCTGGTGCAGATGCGCCAACAACAGCAGAAGAAACCGCCCGCGCGTCGTGCCCGGAGCACGGCGCTGCTGCAGTTGCTCTTCCGCGAGCTTGGCATCACCAGCGCGAGCGAGCAGCGCCAGTATCTGGAAATGCTGGTCGAGCGCGACCCAACCGTGGCAGACCAGATCGCCGCCCAGCGAACCGCCTTCAAGACGCGGGTGCGCGCCCTCACACAACTCGACGAGGCCGAGCGCGAAGCCTTCGTGGAATTGATCGATCAACTCCTGGACCGCTTGCTGGGCGAACTGACCTCGCACCGCTAGATTAGGCAACAGGCATGGCGCGTCCTGACGCGTCGGTGCGCATCGTTCTATTGCGAGGGCGGCATGGCTTCTGAGTCTGCGCGTGAACCCCTGGCCAACCTCAATGGCACGCTGATGCCGTTGTCGGAGGTGCGGATTTCGCCCCTGGATCGCGGGTTTCTCTTTGGCGATGCCATCTACGAGGTGCTTCGCGTCTATGGCGGGAAACCCTGGCTCGAAGAGGAACACTGGCATCGCCTCAAACGCAGTCTGGAAGCGATCCGGCTGGGGAGCATCGATCTGGAGCGGCTGCGGCGGCGCATGCACGAAACCCTGAAGGCGAGCACCTTTCAGGAAGCGATCGTCTATCTGCAGATCACCCGGGGCGCGGCGCCGCGCAGCCATCCCTTCCCCACGGGCGCGACTCCCCTCGAACTCCTCTGGGTGCAGGACTACCACGACGCCTATGCCGCTGTCCGACAGACCGGTGTGCAGGTGTTGACGGCGCCTGATGTGCGCTGGGAACGATGCGACATCAAATCGACCAACTTGCTGCCCAACGTCCTTGCCATGCAGGCGGCCAAGGAAGCAGGATGCCACGAGGCGGTCCTCTACCTCGCCGATGGCACGCTCACCGAGGGAACGCACAGTAATCTTTTTGGTGTGCGCGAGGGAACGGTTCTGACGGCGCCGAGCACCAATCTGATTTTACCGGGAATCACCCGCGGGTTGATCATCCAGCTGTCGCAGCGCTGTGGCATTCCGGTGACAGTGGAGTCGCTCAACCGCGCCGAGTTGGGGGACGTGAGCGAGTTGTTCCTCAGTGGCACCACCACGGAGGTTCTGCCGGTGATCTGTGTTGATGGGCACCTCATTGGCAACGGAACCCCCGGACCGGTGACGAAGCGTTTACAACAAGCCTATCGCGAAGCGGTGGTCGGGCGCAGTTAAGCAGGTGTCTCGCCCCTGCGCCGGGCGGATGGTCGCTGCCAGGACTCTCCCGAGGAGGCTGGATCTCGTTCTGAATCACAACCTCAGGAGGCTCGCTCTGGTCCGCAGGCCCCCGGAAAGAAGGGACTGCGCACCTGGGAGGTTGTGGCCCAGCCCACAGAGACAATCGTCCCTCATGCATGAAAGAAGGAGCATCCGTGGGAATGAGCGCTACTGCGACTGCAAGCTGGAAGCTGACACCCGAATACAAGGCGATCACCGCCATCCGCACCCTGGCGATGGACGCGGTCCAGCAAGCCAATTCGGGCCACCCAGGGACCCCCGTCTCGATGGCGCCTGTGGCCTACACCCTGTGGCAGCACTTTCTCCGCTTCGACCCTGCGGATCCGCGCTGGCCCAATCGAGACCGCTTTGTGCTCTCCATCGGCCATGCGTCGATGTTGCTCTATGCCCTCCTGCACCTGACGCGCACGCAGTCGGTGAACGCGAGGGGTGAACTCGTCCCGGAACCGGCGGTTTCGCTGGACGAGATCAAGCGCTTTCGCCAGTGGGACAGCCGCACCCCTGGGCATCCTGAGTACGGCCTGACCCCCGGAGTGGAAACCACCACGGGACCGCTGGGATCCGGGGTGGCGAACAGCGTGGGGATGGCGATTGCCAGTCGCTGGCTGGCGGCTCGGTACAACAAGCCCGGGTGTGACCTCTTCAACTACGACGTCTATGCCCTCGCGGGCGACGGCTGCATGATGGAGGGCATCTCCGGCGAGGCCGCCTCGGTGGCGGGGCATCTGCGCCTCTCCAACCTGTGCTGGATCTACGACAACAACCATATCACCATCGAGGGCAAAACCAGCCTGGCATTCAGTGAAGATGTGGCGACGCGCTTCCTGGGATATCGCTGGAATGTGACGCGCGTGGCGGATGCCAACGATCTCGATATGCTGGCGCGTGCCTTCCAGACGTTCAAGGCCACCACGGATCGCCCCACGCTGATCATTGTCGACAGCCACATCGCCTGGGGTGTGCCGGGCAAGCAGGATCATCACTCGGCGCACGGGGAACCGCTGGGCGCCGACAAGGTCAAGGCGGCGAAGGAGTTCTACGGCTGCCCCAACCCGGACGGGAAATTCGAACAGTGCCTGTTCGACGGCGTCTACGACACCTTTCAGGAAGGGGTTGGCAAGCGCGGCCGCGAGGCTCATGCGTCGTGGAACACCCTCTTTGCCGAGTATCGCAAGCAGTATCCCGATCTGGCCGAGCAGATCGAGCGGATGCAAAAACGCCAGTTGCCCGACGGGTGGGATCGTAATCTCCCCTCGTTCCCAGCCGATGCCAAGGGCGTGGCCAGCCGCGACTCGTCCGGCAAGGTTCTCAATGCCCTGGCGCAGAACATCCCCTGGCTGCTGGGGGGTGCGGCCGACCTGGCGCCCTCGACGAAAACCCTCCTCACCTTCGAGGGAGCGGGCAACTTCCAGGCGGAGTCCTACGGGGGACGCAACTTCCACTTTGGCATACGCGAACACGCCATGGGCGCCATCATCAACGGCATGGCGCTGTGCAAGCTGCGCCCCTACGGGTCGAGCTTCCTGATCTTCAGTGATTATGGCCGCCCGCAGATTCGGCTCGGGGCCATCATGGAACTTCCGGTCATCTATGTCTACACCCACGATTCGATCGGGGTGGGCGAGGATGGCCCAACGCATCAGCCGATCGAGCAGCTGGCCTCGCTCCGGGCGATTCCCAACCTGATCGTCCTCCGCCCCGGCGACGCCAACGAGGTGGTGGAAGCATGGAAGGCGGCGATTCAAAGCACCCACCATCCGATGCTCCTCGCTCTTACGCGCCAGGCCATCCCCACATTCGATCGCACCAGGTACGCCTCCGCCGCGGGGGTGGCCCGGGGCGCCTATGTCCTCGCCGATGCGCCCGACGGCAAACCAGAGGTGCTGCTCCTGGCGACGGGGAGCGAACTCTCTCTTTGTGTGGAGGCGTACGAGAAGCTGTCCAGCGAAGGGGTGAAGGCGCGCGTGGTGAGCATGCCGTCGTGGGAACTCTTCGAGCAGACCTGCGCCAGGGAGCCGGGGTATCGCGAACAGGTGTTGCCGGGCGCAGTCAAGGCCCGCGTCGCGGTCGAGATGGCGACCACCTTCGGCTGGTCGCAGTATGTGGGGCTCGACGGGGCGGTGATCGGCATGCATCGCTTTGGCGCCTCTGCGCCCGTCAAGGAGTTGCAGAAGCAGTTTGGTTTCACCGCCGACCATGTGGTGGCAGCCGCCAGGGAACAGCTGGCGCTGCGCCGTCGGCTGGCGTGATCGGGGACAAGCGCGCGAGCCGGTTCGCGCGCGCTTGTCCTGGCGGGCGTGAGTTGAACGCGAGGGCTGCCATGTCGGGCACCATCTATGAACGGGCTCTCGACTTTATCCCTGAGGGAGCGACCGTCGGTCTCGGCTCGGGCCGCGCCTCGACCGAGTTCATCAAACTCCTCGGGGCGCGCGTGCAGGACGGGTTCAAGATTCGCGGGGGCGTGCCAACCTCGAACGCCTCCGCGAATCTGGCGCGCGCGCTGGGCCTTCCGCTCCTTTCGCTGGAGGACGCGTTTCCGCTCGATGTCGCGGTCGATGGCGCCGACGAGTGGGATCCGCAGTTAAACCTGATCAAGGGCTATGGCCGGGCGCTGGTGCGGGAAAAGATCGTCGAATCCTGTGCGCGCAAGCTGGTGATTCTCGTCGGACCCGGGAAGGCCGTCCCCACGCTCGGCGCGCGCGGCAAACTCCCCGTGGAGGTGATCGATCTGGCGATCCCCCTGGTGCGTGCGCAGGTGCGCGAACGCTTCGGCTGGCAGGCAGAGCTGTGGCAAATCGACGGAAAAATTGCCCGGAGCGATAATGGCAACCCGATTCTCGATTGTGTAATTCCCCCCACAGCGCTGATCACTCACCCGGCAGAAACCGAGGCGCAACTGCGTGCCATCGCCGGCGTGGTGGGCACAGGTTTGTTTCCTGCGATGGCGAATCTGGTGCTGGTGGGAGACGAGCACTTTGAGTTGCTCGACGAGCAGGTGCGCGCGCTGTAGTGTTCGTTGTGCGGTGAGCGGTCTTGCCCAGGACCGCCGGTGGGTGGGACAAGGCGTGGACAAAGGAGTGAAACGACCTCATGGCACTTGATCTGGCATTGGCGGCTCCGAAAACCTATCTCCCGCAACCCTGTTCCTTGGTGATTTTTGGGGGCGATGGCGATCTCGCCTGGCGCAAACTGCTCCCGGCGGTGTATAACCTGAACGTCGATGGCGTTCTCCCCTCGCACTTCGCGGTCGTCTGTTTCGGCCTGCCCAGCACCGAAGCGGGACGCAACACGGCCAACCCCGACGAGTACATCCGTGAACGCGCCCGAGATGGGATCATGCGCTTCTCGCGGCAACCACTGGACGAGGACCACTGGCAGGACTTTGCCCGCATGCTCTTCTTTGTTCCGGGGAGCTTCGGCGATTCGCGCGCCTACATGCAGCTCAAGACCAAGCTCGACTCGGTCGATCAACAGTTTGGAATTCCCTCTAGCCGGGTCTTTTATCTCTCCATTCCACCCCAGCTGGTGCAGATGTCGGTGGCCAACCTCGGCAAGAACGGCATGGTCAACAAGGCCGATGAGCCGGTGGCCTTTACCCGGGTCATCGTCGAAAAGCCGATCGGGACCGACCTTGACAGCGCGCGCGCGGTCATCCGCAATGTGGCGGCCGCTTTTGATGAGCACCAGACCTACCGTATCGATCATTACCTGGGGAAGGAAACCGTCCAGAACCTGTTGGTGCTGCGCTTTGCGAACAGCATTTTCGAGCCGCTGTGGAACAGCAAGTACATCGATCATGTGCAGATCACGGTGGCGGAGGACGAAGGCGTTTCGCAGTGGGACCTGGAAACCAACCAGATGATCGCCAGTCGCATCGGCTACTACGAAGGCGTCGGCGCGATGCGCGACATGCTGCAGAATCACATGCTGCAGGTGCTCTGCATTGCCGCCATGGAACCGCCTCATTCGCTGCTGCCCAACGTGGTGCGCGACGCCAAGGTGAATGTGCTGCATTGTCTCCGTCCGATGACGGCACGCGATGTCAAGGAAAACGTGGTCCGCGGGCAGTACATTGAAGGGAGTGAGTACGGCGTGCGGGTGCCGGGCTATCGCCATGAGGTGCGCGAATTCTATCGGATGCGCAACGAACCGCTCCCGCCGCACTCGGTAAACTCCACCACGGAAACCTTTGTGGCGATGCGCGTCTTCATCGATAACTGGCGCTGGTCGGGGGTGCCGTTCTATCTGCGCACGGGAAAGCGCCTGCCCAAGCGCGCCAGCGAGGTCGCCATTCAGTTCAAGGACGTCCCCCAGGTGCTATTCAATGCCAAACCCGAGATTCCCCTGGAACCCACGGTGCTGACCTTGCGGGTGCAGCCCGAGGAAGGGTTGTCCATGCGAATCGTCTCCAAGCTCCCGGGGCCCAAGGTGCGCCTCTACCCGGTGCAGATGGAGTTCAACTACGCGTCTGGATTTGGACGCACCTCGCCGGAAGCCTATGAACGGCTCATCCTCGATGTGATGGCCGAGGATGCCACCAACTTCATGCGTGCGGACGCCGTGGAGGCCGCCTGGAAATTTGTTATGCCCATGCTGGATCACTGGAAACAAGAGCGCGTTCTCAACCTCCCGGAGTATCAATGCGGAACCTGGGGGCCGATCGAGGCCAACAATCTGATTGAAAAAGACGGGCGGCAGTGGAGGACCCTATGACCCATTTTCACGAACTGGTTCAGGCGCCTCTGAAACTGGTCCAGCGCGAGCTGCGCAACCAACTGGCGCAGCTCCAGGGCGAGGGCGAAGGTCCTGTGCAGCGGCTGCGCATGTCCAACCTGATCATCTACTGCAACAACGATGAGGTGGGCGCCCGTATTCATCAGCAGATTCCCGAGGTGGTCGCCGTCCATCCCGCCCGGGTGCTCCTCCTGGTGGGCGATACCACCATCCCCGAAGATCACATTACCGCCTCGGTCCAGGTAGAAGCCCATTCGCTGGGCAGGCATCACCAGGCGTGCACCGAACTGGTGCTGATCAAGGCGACTGGCCCCGCGGTCGATCGTCTCCCCTTCGCCGTGCGCTCGCTCCTGATTGGCGATCTCCCCACCAATCTGTGGTGGGCGGCCCCGATTCCGCCAGCGATGGGAGGAGTGCTCCTGTACGAACTGGCCGAGACCGCCCAGCAGATCATCTACGACAGCATTGGCTGGATGGAACCGGCACGAGGCATGGCGGCAACGGCGTCGTGGCTGGCGAATATCGAGCGCGGCGCACCCGGAGAACGCTGGCGCGTCGCCTCCGATCTGAACTGGCGCCGTCTGAAATACTGGCGCCGCATTGTCTCCGAGGCGCTCAGTCCGGCCTCGGCCCCCGGAGCCGCGGAGAGCGTAAGCGAACTCTACCTGGAGCACGGTCCGCATGCGGTGATCCAGGCCTGGGAACTGGCCAGCTGGGTGGTGCGCCGGCTGGGGTGGGAAGTCCAGGGCGGCAAGCTCCAGGAAGGGGTTGAGATGGGCTGGCGATTTGCCACCGAACACAATCCGACCCGGGTGCGCATCCATCGCCGCGAGAGCGGACCGCCGGAACTGTGCAAGGTCCGCATCTCCTGTCACATCAACGAGCAACCCGTGGTGATGAACCTTCAGGCCGAGAGCGAAACCCGGCTGTCGATCATCCTCGAAGGGATGGAAAGCCAGGCGCGCACTGTCACCTTACCCCCTCTCAGTGCGGCGGACCTGGTGGGGCGTCAGCTGTCGGATCGTGCGCGAGATCCGGTATTCCTGGAAAGCATGGCCGTGGCGCAGGTGATGGCGCAGGGGCTGCTCGGCTAGGCTGCCTCACCGACCTCGTCAGCGACGGCCCAACAAGGGAGGATGTGCGCCCATGTACCAGTTACTGCTGCACACTTTTGCCGATGCCGAGGCGATCTGCCAGGCGGCGGCCCGAGAGTTTACCCTGCGCGCCCTGGAGGGAATCACCGGGCGCGGGCGCTTTCATGTCGCGCTCTCCGGCGGCTCCACTCCCAAACGGCTCTACGAACTCCTGGCTGGTCCGCCTTTTCGCCAGCAGATTGACTGGAACTGCGTCCACCTTTTCTGGGGCGATGAGCGGTGTGTCCCGCCGACCGATCCCCAGTCCAACTATCACATGACCCACGAGGCGATGCTGCGCTTTCTCCCCCTCCCGGCAGAGAACGTCCACCGTCTCCAGGCCGAGCGCGCCGAGCGCGATGCGGCGGCGCGCGATTATCAGGAGCAGATTGCCCATGCCTTTGGGGTCTCGGCCAATGGCGAACCGCCGGTTTTCGACCTGATTCTCCTGGGGCTGGGTCCGGATGGACATACCGCCTCGCTCTTTCCCGAAACCGAAGCTCTGGCCGAGCAGCACCGCTGGGTGGTTCCCAACTACGTCCCCAAATTCAACGCCTATCGCCTGACGCTGACCGTGCCGATTCTCAACCAGGCGCGCCAGGTGCTCTTTCTGGTCGCCGGCCCGGACAAGGCGGGCCCGCTCTTGCAGGTGTTCACCGGCCCCCGCAATCCAGCGCATCTCCCGGCGCAGTTGATCCGGCCCGTCAATGGGCAGCTCACCTGGTTTGTCGATCGGGCCGCCGTTCAGCAACTCACCGCTGGCCTTGGAGAGTGAGGGATCCATGACCGCATCACGATGCAAACTGGCGCCTTCGATCCTGTCCGCGGATTTCGCCCGCCTCGGCGAGCAGGTTCGCGAAGCAGAGCAGGCCGGCGCCGATCGCATTCATATCGATGTGATGGATGGCCACTTCGTCCCCAACATCTCCATTGGCGTGCCGATCGTGCATTCGCTGCGCCCAGTGACACGTTTACCGCTCGAAGTGCATCTGATGATTAGCGAGCCGGATCGCTATATTGAAGACTTTGTCCGTGCGGGCGCAGACTCGCTGCTGGTGCATGTGGAAGGTCACGTGCATCTGCATCGCACCGTGCAACGGATCCGCCACCTCGGCAAGAAGGCCGGGGTCGTGCTGAACCCGGCCACCCCGGTCGGCATGCTGGAGGAGATCCTGGGCGATGTCGATCTGGTCCTGGTGATGACGGTCAATCCAGGGTTTGGCGGACAGGCATTTATCGCGTCGATGGTGCCGAAGATTCGTCGGGTCCGCGAGTTGATCGATCGGGGACGGCCCGGCGTTGAACTGGAGATTGATGGGGGAGTCGATGTGGCGACCCTCCCCGGCGCCCTCGCGGCAGGCGCAGAGGTATTCGTGGCGGGTTCGGCAATTTTCGGCGCCAAGGAAGGCGTGAGCGCCGCCATGCAGGCGTTGCAGAAGGCAGCTCTGCGCGGAACGTGAGATTGAAGCCCCGAGGAACGAGGATTGTAATGATTGTTGCAGGAGATATTGGTGGGACCAAGACCGTGGTGGCCCTGTTCGAGCAGCGTGGCGAATCGCTGGAGCAGGTCCGCCAGGCCACTTTTGCGAGCAGCGAACATGGATCGCTTCAGGAGATCCTGACTGCCTTTCTGCAAGACGAGGAGTTGCAGGCAGGGTGTTTCGGCGTGGCGGGCCCGGTCATCGATGGCAAGTGCCAGACCACGAATCTCCCCTGGCACCTGGATGAAATCACCCTGGCCACCGCCATCCAGGCGCCGCGCGTCAAGTTGCTCAACGATCTGGAAGCGGCCGCCTACGGGATGCTGTATCTGCACTCCTCCGAACTCGTTCCGCTCAATCCCGAGGCGACCACGCCCCGCAAGGGAAATGTGGCGGTCATCGCGGCCGGGACCGGGCTGGGCGAAGCGATGCTCTTCTGGGATGGGCACCGCTATCACCCCATCGCCTCGGAGGGCGGCCACTGCGATTTCGCCCCGCAGAACGATCTGGAGATCGAACTGCTGCGCTACCTGCAGGGACGCTATCAGGATCATGTCAGTTATGAACGGGTGCTGTCGGGTCCTGGTTTTCTGAATGTGTTTGAATTTCTGCGCGATCGCGAGTATTTCAAGGAATCACACGCGCTGACCGAGCGGCTCCGAACCGGCAATCCGAGCGTGGTCATCACGCAGATGGGGCTGGCAGGGGAAGACGACCTGTGCGTGGCCACCGTCGATCTGTTCTGCTCCATCTACGGCGCGGAGGCGGGCAACCTGGCCCTGAAGTGCATGGCCGTGGGCGGCGTGTATGTCGGCGGTGGGATCGCACCCAAGATGCTCTCGGCCCTGCAAAAAGGGAGTTTTCTCCGTTCCTTTGTCGACAAGGGACGGTTCAACTCGTTGTTGCGGAAACTCCCCGTTTCGATCGCCACCAATCCGCACGCGCCCTTGCTCGGGGCCGCCCACTATGCGACCTCCCTGTAAGCGGACTTCCCATCCTTCTGGATCTCTACCCACGTTCCTTCATGACCACGCGCGAACATCAACGGCTGCTGGAGATCACCGACGATGCCTCCACCTGGAGGCGTTGGGGGCCTTATCTGAGCGATCGTGCCTGGGCCACGGTCCGCGAGGATTACTCCCCCAACGGCGAGGCCTGGGGATATCTGCCGCACGATCTGGCGCGGAGCAAGGCCTATCGCTGGGGCGAGGATGGAATCGCGGGTATTTGCGATCGCTATCAGCTGCTTTGCTTTGCCCCCGCCTTCTGGAATGAACGCGATCCCATCCTGAAGGAACGCCTCTTTGGCGTCACCCCGCTGGAAGGGAACCATGGCGAGGATGTCAAGGAGTATTACTTTCACGTGGACAATACGCCCACCCACTCGTACATGAAGTTTCTCTACAAGTATCCGCAGGGTGAATTTCCTTACCAGCAACTCATCGACGAGAATCGCCGTCGGCAGGGGCAGGGACCAGAGTATGAGTTGCTCGACACCGGGATTTTCGCCGAGAATCGCTATTTTGACCTCGTGATCGAGTATGGCAAGGAATCGCCCGAGGATCTGTGTATTCGCATTGAAGCGACCAATCGCGGCCCCTCGCCCGCTCCGCTGCACCTGATACCGCACCTGTGGTTTCGCAATCTGTGGGGATGGGACGATGCCGCGTGGCGCGTGCCCCCGCCGGGCGAACCGGTCATTCGTCCGGGCCGCCTTGGCGAGGATTTTCTCAGTCTGGAAGCCGACGATACCAACCTGACCAAGCCGCGCACCATCCCCGGCAATTATCGGCTGGGACGACGCACCCTTTATGGCCCCCGCGGCGCGGAGATGCTCTTCACCGACAACGAGACGAACGCCGCCCGCGTCTGGGCCCCGGATGCCCGCTCCCGCAAACCGCACGTCAAGGATGCGTTTCATCGTTACATCATCGAGGCGGAGGGGTGTGTTAACCCCGAACTGACCGGCACCAAGGCGGCTCTGCATTATCGCTTTCCCGCCGTCCCCTCCGGGGGAACCGTCTGCCTTCTGCTGCGGTTGACCGATCAAAACACCCTCACCGATCCGCTGGCGCACGTCGAGGAGATTCTGCAACGCTGCCGCGAAGAGGCTGACGAATTCTATGCCAGCATCCATCCCCCCGGCGCCAGCGAGGATGAACGCCGGGTCCAACGCCAGGCCTTCGCCGGGCTGCTGTGGACCAAGCAAAGCTACATCTTCGACGTGACGGAGTGGTTCGACGGCGATTGTCGGGCGTGGCCCCCGGCAGATTCGCGCAAAACGATCCGCAATCAGCACTGGCGCCATCTCAACTCGCTGCGCGTGATGACAATGCCGGACAAGTGGGAGTACCCCTGGTTCGCCGCCTGGGATCTCGCCTTCCACTGTGTCGCTTTTGCCATCGTCGATCCGCAATATGCCAAGGATCAGCTGTGGATTTTGCTCTTTGAGCAATTCCAGCATCCGAACGGACAGATTCCGGCCTATGAATGGGAGTTTTCGGATCTAAATCCTCCCGTTCATGCGTGGGCGGTCTGGCGCGTCTATAACATGGAGCGCTTTCGCCGGGGCAAGGGCGATCGCGCTTTCCTGGAACGTTGTTTCCACAAGTTGCTCATCAACTTCGCCTGGTGGATCAACAAGGTCGATCGCGAAGGGAACAACGTCTTTGAAGGGGGTTTTCTCGGCCTGGATAATATCACGGTGGTGGATCGCAGTGAAAAGCTCCCGGGCGGAGCTGCCCTGGAACAGGCCGACGCCACCGGCTGGATGGGGATGTTCTGTCTCAACCTGATGCGCATCGCCCTGGAGTTGGCACGCGAAAACAAGGTCTACGAGGGGCTGGCGACCAAGTTTTTCCAGCACTATGCCTATGTGGCCGCCGCCATGAAAAACATGGGCAGCCGCGGGGAACCACTCTGGGACGAGAAGGATGGCTTTTTCTACGACATGCTCCGCTTCCCCAATGGCGCCTCGCATCGGTTTCGTGTCCGCTCCCTGGTGGGGCTGATCCCCCTCTTTGCCGTGGAACGCCTGGAGGTGGACTGGATGGAGAACTTCAAGGAGTTCTCCGGCAGTTTTCACTGGTTTATTGAAAACCGCAAGGATCTCTGTCGCGATGTGGTGCACCCCATCCGCGATGAGCGTGGCAAGGTGTTCACCTATGTGCTGACCGTGGTCAACGACGAGCAACTACGGCGCTTGCTCCATCGCGTTGGGGATGAGAGGGAGTTCCTTTCGCCGTATGGCTTGCGGAGCCTGTCCCGCGCCCACGAGCAGAAGCCGTTCTGGTTTGGCGACAAGGTGGTGCGTTATGAACCCGCGGAGGCGATCTCCAAGATCAAGGGAGGCAACTCCAACTGGCGCGGCCCCATCTGGTTTCCCACCTCGTTTTTGCTGATTGAATCGCTGCGCAAACTGGGCCGTGCCTATGGGCCAACCTTCCGTCTGCATCCGCCTGGAACTCACGCGGAGGGAATCACCTTTGACGAGATGGCGCGCGACCTGGCCAATCGGATGATTCGCCTCTTCACGCGCGACGACGACGGGCGCCGTCCGGCACATGGCGAGAGCACCACGTTTCAGAACGATCCGCACTGGCGCGATTGGCTCCTCTTCTACGAGTATTTCCACGGCGACACCGGAGCGGGGCTGGGCGCGAGCCATCAAACCGGGTGGACATCCCTGGTGGCCTCGCTCATCGACGAGTGGCGGCTCTAGCCCCCCGTGCGGGGTTCGACGATCGACTCTCAGGACAGCAAACAGGGCGAACCGCGCGGAGGGTCGCCCTGTCTCTCTATCAGTTCCTGGATCCTCGAGGAGAAGGAACGATGATCTGTCAGCACTGTGGAATCGAAGCACCGACCCGGTATGTTTCGTTTCACCAGAACATCGGCATGCTGGTGATGCGGCAGTCACGCTCCATCTCTGGCTACCTGTGCAAATCGTGTATCCACGAGCATTTCTGGAAGTTCTCCGGAATCACCCTCGCCATCGGGTGGCTGGGAACCGTGTCATTTATCATCACCCCGTTTCTGCTGCTGAACAACCTCGTGCGCTATGTCCTGTGCCTGGGAATGTCGGCGGTGCCCCCCGATGCCGGGTATCCCGAACTAACGGAGGAGGCAGTAAGTCGGCTGCAACCCCTGACGCAGGAAATCTTCGAACGTCTGGGCGAACAGCAATCCCTTGAGGAGGTCGCACGCCACTATGCGGCGGTGGCGGATGTGACCCCCGGGCAGGTGGTGCTGTGGATTCAGGCGGTCAGCGAGGCGATTCGAAACCAGCGGGAGTGAACAGGCCGGGCCGCAGCGGGAGAGCACGACAATGAGCGAACGTTTCACGTTTTTCTGGGGTGGACCGTTCAGTCAATGGCACCCGTGTACCTTTCGGGTGGAGGGCATGCGCTACAACTGTGCCGAGCAGTACATGATGCAGCAGAAGGCCCTTCTGTTTGGCGACACTGAAATGGCAGCAGAGATCATGAGCGCCCGTCATCCGCGCCGCCAGAAAGCCCTGGGGCGACAGGTGCGTCGTTTCAATGGCGAGCGCTGGGCGCAGGTGGCGCGCGACATCGTCTTTCGAGGCAACCTGGCCAAGTTTACCCAGGATGCGGAGTTGCAGGCCATCTTGCTGGCGACGGCAGGAACCACTCTCGTCGAGGCGAGCCCGCGTGATTCCATCTGGGGAATTGGTTTGGCGGAGGACGATCCGCGTGCCCAGAATCGGTCCAGCTGGCGAGGCACCAACTGGCTGGGAGAGGTTCTGACCCGTGTTCGCGAGACAATCCTGCAAGAGCAGAGCCTATCCACCGCGGCTGCGCCAACCGAGTAGCGTGCGGCGAACGACAGCGCCAGCCCTGCGCGCGGAGGCGTTTGCTGAAATCCCCTCGGGGATGGTGAAACGCGCTAAACTTTGTATGCTATCTCTCCGGATCACTGGGCGGATTCCAACTGGGAGAGATGCATGAACCTGCGTGGAGTGATTCTGGCGGGCGGCAAGGGGACGCGACTCGGCGAACTCACCAAGGTGACCAACAAGCACCTGCTTCCCGTGGGTCCCTTGCCGATGGTGTACTATCCGCTGAAAAAGTTGACCGGCGCCGGCATTCGCGACATTCTTCTCGTCTCCGGCACCGAGCACATGGGCGACTTCGTCGAACTCTTCGGCTCGGGGCGCGAATACGGCTGCAACCTCACCTACCGGGTGCAGGACGAGGCGGGTGGCATCGCCCAGGCGCTCGGGTTGGCGGAGCTGTTCTGCACCAACGCCTCCTGCATCGTCATCCTTGGCGATAACATCTTTTACGATCCGCTTCATAGCTTTATCGACGAGGCACATCGTTTCCCCCACAACGCCCGGGTGATGCTCAAGGAAGTCCACGATCCGCAGCGCTATGGCGTGGCCGAACTGAAGGACGGCAAGGTGATCAGCCTGGAGGAGAAGCCGAAGCAGCCCAGGAGCAATTACGCCGTCGCGGGGATCTACCTTTATCCCCCGGATGTCTTCTCGATTATCAAGACGCTCAAGCCGAGTGGCCGTGGCGAGCTGGAAATCACCGATGTCAATCGCGCGTATCTCGAACGCGGACAGATGAACTACGGGCTTCTCGAGAATTACTGGACCGACGCCGGCACCCTCGATTCGCTCGGCTATGCCAATCAACTGGTGCGCGAGAAACCCCCGCAATTTTGATCCGTTAGTAGAACGCTCGGCGATTCCGAGGCGCGCTTAGAAGCCCGCTCGGAGTTCGCGTTGCCAGCGCCGCAAGAGCGCCAGCGCATGCTCCGGCGGACACTGGTCCAGGTTGGTTTCACGCAGCTCCTGCAGGATGGGATCGTCCGTGTGGGCAAACAAGCTCCCCTGGAGAATGCGCGGCCGGCGCGGGCCGCGTGTGCGCCCCGCCCCTGGGGTCTCCGGCAATGCCATGTGATGCTTTTCCAGTTCGGCCAGCACCTGGCGAGCGCGCATCAATACTTCTTGCGGCACTCCGGCCAGCTGAGCCACGTGGATGCCATAACTCTTGTCGGCGCTCCCCGCCGCGATGCGATGCAAAAAGACGATTCCCTCGGGCCCCTCGTGCACCAGCACATTGAAGTTGCGTAACCCTGGGAGACGCTCCGCCAGCTCCGCCAGCTCGTGATAGTGGGTCGCAAACAATCCACGGCAGCGAATTTGATCGTGCAGATACTCCGCAATGGCCCACGCCAGCGACACGCCATCGTAGGTGCTTGTGCCGCGCCCGATCTCGTCCAGAATCACCAGGCTGCGTTCCGTGGCGTTATTCAGGATGTTGGCCGCCTCGGTCATCTCCACCATGAAGGTGCTTTGCCCCCGGCTCAGTTCATCGCTGGCGCCCACCCGGGTAAAGATGCGGTCCACCAATCCAATGCGTGCTTGCCGCGCTGGTACAAAACTCCCCATCTGGGCCATCAACGTCAGCAACGCCACCTGCCGAATGTAGATACTCTTCCCCGCCATGTTCGGCCCGGTGATGAGCAACAGGGTGCCATCCTCGCCCCCCAGACGCGCCTCGTTGGGGACAAAGGTACCTTGCGGCAGGAGTTGATCGAGCACCGGATGGCGGCCCTCGACCAGGTGGGTGATCGGCTCGTCTGCCAGTTCCGGGCGACAGTAATTGCGTGAAGCGGCCAGCTCGGCCAGCCCGGTCAACACATCGAGGGTGGCCAGGACCTCCGCCGTGCTCATCAGCCGATGGGTCTGGTTGGCGACCTCGTCGCGCAACTGGACGAAGAGTTCATACTCGCGCTGATAGATCTTCTCCTGGGCCGTGAGGACCTTCTCCTCGTAGGCCTTTAACTCGGGGGTGATGTACCGCTCAGCGTTTTTCAACGTCTGGCGGCGCTGATAGTCGTTGGGAATCCTGTGTCCATGGGCATGAGTAACTTCGATGTAATACCCATGCACCTGGTTAAAGCCGACCTTGAGACTGCCGATCCCCGTGCGGGTGATCTCGGCCGCCTGAAAACGGGCAATCCACTCCTTGCCATCGCTGCGGATGGCGTGCAGATCGTCGAGATCCGCATCGTAGCCGCGTCGGATGATACCGCCTTCTCGTGGCGAGAGAGGAGGTTGATCGACCAGGGCCACTTCGAGCTTCTCGCGCAGATCTGGGCAGAGTTCGAGTCGCGCCTCCAGCTCGCGCAACAGGGCTCCTCGGCGCGCCGTGATCTTCGCCTTGAGTTTTGGCAGCAACCGCAAGGTTTGGGAGACAGCGGCCAGATCGCGTGGGGAGGCACGGCCGGTGCTTACACGGGTGGTCAAGCGCTGCAGATCATAGGCCTCGCTCAGGAGCGTGCGCACATCCTGGCGCAACGTGGGTTCAGCGAGCAGTTCGCTGACCGCATCCAACCGCCCTTCAATGCCGCGCCGTTCGGCCAGGGGAGCGGCCACCCAGTCCTGCAGCAGCCGCGCCCCCATCGGGGTCACGGTGCGATCAATCACGGAGAGAAGAGAGCCTTCACGGGCGTTTTCGCGCAGCGTTCGCGTCAACTCCAGGCTACGCCGGGTTACTTCATCCAGAAAGAGAAAGCGCTCCTGGCGATAGGGGCGAAGCCGATTCAGATGCGCCAGGCTCGCCTTGAGCGTTTCCTGCAAATAGAGCAGCAGGGCACCGGCGGCGATCAGGCAGCTTTGCTCGTCCTCGAAGCCAAAGCCGGCGAGCGTGGTCACCCCCAGGTGTTGGCGCAAGGTGGTCGGCGCCGTTTCGGCATCAAAGTTCCAGTCGGGCCGCGGGGTGAGCGCCAGGTCGGGGAAGCTCTCGTTCAGCCAGCGCGCCAGATCGGTCGTCTGATTCTCGGCATACAGACATTCCGAGGGCGCCAGCCGGCCCAGTTCATCGAGCAGGCGTTCGAGGGGGAGATCGGCGGCCTGAAACTGCCCGGTGGACAGTTCGACCCAGGCCAGGCCGACGGTCGGGCTTCGTCCGCTGGCCTGGGTCAAGGCGACCAGGTGGTTGGCCTGGCGCGGATCGAGGAGATCGTCCTCGGTCAAGGTGCCAGGAGTGACAATGCGCGTGACCTCGCGGCGCACCAGCCCCTTGGCCAGGGCCGCCTCTTCAACCTGATCACAGATCGCCACGCGGTGGCCGGCATGAAGGAGCCTGCGCAGATGGGGTTCCAGCGCATGATGCGGAAAGCCCGCCATCGCCATCGTTTTGTCGCGGCTGGTCAAGGTCAGCCCCAGGACGCGCGAGGCCACCTCGGCATCTTCCTCGAAGAGTTCGTAGAAGTCCCCCAGACGAAAGAGCAGGAGCATTCCCGGATGGCGCTGCTTGGCCTCGCGGTATTGCTGAATCATCGGTGTGGACATGGAAGAATCCGCCCGAGCAAACACGGAACGGGGAGTGGTCGGGAAGGGGTGTCAGGAGCCCGTTCCCGGCCACTCCCCGCTCACCAGGGAGGCACAAGATCCTGTCCGGCTCGGCCTTATCCCTTGCCGTTCTGGAAGATCTTGAACATGGCGACCGAGTTGCCCTTGGGACTGTAAACGACCTCGGTCATGTAATAGCGCATCAACATGACCCCGCGGCCACAGGGGCGTTCCAGGTTTTCAATGGAGGTGGGATCGGGGAGATCGTTGGGATCAAACCCTGTTCCTTCATCGGTGATACGACACTCAAAGCGATCGGCGAGGATGCGATATTCAATCTGAACGTTTTTGGTGCGATCAAATTGATTGCCGTGCTTGATCGCATTGACCAGCGCTTCTTCCAGCGCCAGTTTGATGCTGAACAGGTCGTGAGGGGGGCAATCGGTTTGCTTGAGCGCTTGTTCAATTTTGTCCTGGAACCGGCGAGCTTCGCTCGGATCGGTCGGGATGGTCAAACTGCCAACTGGCTCCGGGTTGAGGTGGTGCTGAGGTGGCATCGGAGTAGAGATGGTTTGGAGCACGGGTGAGAGGACCTCCTGACGACCGGACCCCCAGGGAAAAATGGGCATCGAGGGTGCTGCTGGGCGGGACGCAAGCGAGAACTGCGAGGTGGGGCGAGCGGCAAGCCAACAAACGGGGTTGGTTTTCGAATACTTCGTTAGAGAGAGTCCAGGAATCCTGGTGAAAAAGGGCCACTCAACGAGGCCTCCCTGCGTCCTGGGGCTCGATCCTGCTCCCTCACGAATCGAAAGCCAACGTGCCTCCCTGCCTGCGCGATTCGCCCCTCACCGATGCGTCCAGCCACGAACAAGCAGGGCTGGCATCACGAGCCAGCCCACTCGGCCCAGAAAATCTTGCTCTTCTAGAAGGCTTGCAGAGCCGCCTGTTCTTCTTTCTGAATGTTGAAGAACTTGTCGAGCTTGGTGATTTCAAAGACTTCGTAGATCTGCGGATCAATATTGCACAGAATGAGCGTGCCACCAACCTGCTGCAGTTTCTTGTTCAGCGTGATCAGTTTGCCCAGCGCCGCGCTGGAGAGATACTCCACATTGCGGAAGTTGAGCAGCAGTTTGCGCCGTTCTTGCTGGTCGACCAGGCTAAAGAGTTGTTCCCCGATGATCTGAATATTCTGTTCGTCCAGGATTTTGCGATCGACGAAATTGATCACGGTCACATCGCCAATTTCCTCCACCTCCAGGCGGCGACGGCGAGGTTGCGACGACTCCCGCGAGATAGCCATACGCGTTGTTCCTCCCTCTGAGTCGAGAGCTGCCAGGACCACTGCCGTCTTCAGTCAGGGGCGAAAGGCAATGGGTGAATAATCATATGATGTTAGGCTTCGCCCCTCCATTGTCAAGTTTTTTCCCACCGCTTTTCAGTGGGGTTGCGCAGGAGTCGCGTTGCCTTCCGGCGTATGGAGTCACGCTCGCATTACCCTACCAGGAGAGGGGGAGGTCGACAAGTTGGGAGAGAGGAAAAAGATCGATCTTCTCAGAAATGGCTGTCAAAATTAGGAATCTTTTTTCATTGAGCAGGATCGAAGAGAGGTGCGGGCACGGGGTAGAACTGGGACTCGCAACCAGTTCCTCCCCGTGCCTGGTGGGATGGGGTGTGATTGGGAGGATGCAGACTCGTGCAATGTGATGACTTTGGGACTCGCTTACCAGAGTCATCACACCTTCCTTTACAAGCAAGGATCGTGCCAGAGGCTTTTCTCTTTTCAAGAAAAGATCCTATCGCTGTAACTCATTGTTGTTAAAAGATTTCTGAATCAAATCCTCGAATCTTTCCTGGAACACCGCTCCCGCCTCCCCTTGCGCTGTTCGTTTTTGCGACAGATCACTGTCGTATTCTGCCAAGAATGCTCACTTTTTCTGATTTGTGGATCACGCGGGGTATGGATGGTGTCGCGCGTTAAGGTCTGGCATCAATTTTGTTAACCGATGCAAGCAACTGGATTCATCAGACCTTCAGCTAGCAACAAGCTCTCTTTTCCCAAGTGGTTTTTTAAGAAGAGCTTATAAATACTAAACCATTGTGATAGAAAATTCCTCACAGACGGCACTTGAAATGCACAAGAAGGAATTATATGTCCGGCCTCCAACAAGTGGCCGAGAACATCCCAGGGAACGGACCTCCCGACCCTGGCAGCTCTCTCTGGTGCGAGCTGACTATGGACCAAGCACCCTTCTGGCCCCCGTTGTCCAGAAGGGTGCTTGTGTTTGCGCGGGGATTGCTGACAATTTTCTCACGACTGGCGATCTTTTTGCCAGTGGCGCTCAATGAAGGTGGTATCAACCTGCCCCGCCATGAAGGCCGAGTGGCGAAAGATCTCGCGGTGCAGCGGAATGGTGGTGTGAATTCCCTCGACGCGGAACTCCGCCAGGGCCCGGCTCATGCAGGCAACCGCTTCCGCACGCGTCGGTTGATGCACGAGCAGCTTGGCCACCAGCGAATCGTAATTGGGCGGAACCTGGTAGCCCTCACAGGCGTGACTGTCCAGTCGAACTCCAGGTCCGCCAGGCGCCACCCAGCGCGTGATGCGTCCGGGTGAGGGACGGAAGGCGTTGGCGGAATCCTCGGCGTTGATGCGACACTCGATTGCTGACCCTTGCTGGCGGATGTCCTTCTGTTGCCAACGCAGCGGTTCGCCCGCAGCAATGCGAATCTGCTCACGCACCAGGTCGATCCCCGTGACCAGTTCGGTCACCGGATGTTCCACCTGGATGCGGGCATTCACCTCGATGAAATAAAACTGGTTGTTGCGATCGAGCAAGAATTCGCAGGTGCCCGCGTTGGAATAGTTCGCTGCCTTGGCCAGGCGCACGGCCGACTCGCAGATGGCGGTGCGCACGGATTCCGGGAGATTGGGAGCCGGCGATTCCTCCACCAGTTTCTGATGGCGCCGCTGCAAGGAACAATCGCGCTCCCAGAGATGGATAATATTGCCGTGGCGATCCCCGAGCAGCTGCACCTCAATGTGGCGCGGTTGCTCGATGTATTTCTCCAGGTAGACACTGCCATCCTTGAAAGCGTTCTGCGCTTCTTGCTGGGCCGCCTTGAGGCCGGTTTGCAAACTGATGTCGTTGCGCGCCACGCGCATGCCGCGGCCGCCACCACCAGCCGCGGCCTTGATGAGCACTGGATAACCCATGGCATGAGCCAGGCGCAGGGCCTCCTGATCGTCGGTGATCAGCCCCTCACTCCCGGGGACGACCGGAACCCCCGCCTTCTGAGCCAGTTTGCGCGCTTCGTTCTTGTTGCCCAGCAGGCGCATCGCCTCGGGCGGAGGGCCGATGAACTCGATCTTGCAATCGCGACAGACTTCAGCAAAGTGGGGATTTTCGCTCAGGAAGCCGTAGCCGGGGTGGATCGCCTGCACATTGCTGATCTCGGCGGCACTGATCAGATGGGGAATCTTGAGATAGCTCTCGACCGAGGGGCCGGGGCCGATGCAGATAGCTTCATCGGCGAGGGCCAGGTAGGGAGCCTCGCGGTCGGCCTCGCTGAAGACCGCCACGACCTCGATGCCCAGATCCTTGCAGGCCCGAATGACTCGCAAGGCAATCTCGCCACGATTGGCAACCAGAATGCGTTGGAACATAGGTGAAAGCACTGCTGTGCGGAGTCCCTCAACGGCGACAGGGGACTGTCACCAGGGGATTCCGGCACATCGCCAAACGAGGAGAGGAGTTAGCCCGCCGGATCAATCTTGAACAAGACCGTGCCGTACTCGACCGGCTGTCCGTTCTCGGCCACCACCTCGACAACCACGCCGGAACAATCCGCGTAGATCTCGCTAAAGAGCTTCATCGCCTCGATCAGACCGACCACGGTGGTGGGGGTGACGCGTGTCCCCACGGTCACATAAGGAGTCGCCTCGGGTTTCTCGCGGTTGTAGAACGTTCCCGGTCCCGGGCTCTTGATCAGGGTCAGGTTCTTGGTTGGTTTCTCGGCTTCCCCCGAGGGGGGCGTTGCCGGCGCGAGCACCGGCGGGGCGACTGCCGCGGGGGCCAGCGGGACATTGCTGGTTGCCAGCGTGACCGTGCCCTGCATGCCGCGCCGGAGGCGCAACCGGGAATTCCCCTGGCGCAGGTCGATCTCGCTGAGATCGTGCCGGCTCATCAGGGTGACCAGATGTCTGATCGTGCGGACATCGAAGGGGTTGGCATTGCTCGACGTCTCGTCAGCCACCGCTCTCTCCTGCTTCGGGACGGGCCTGTGCAGCGCAGGCACCCTGAGATTGTAGTTCGTCGCTGTTCCTCACGCTGAGGTCGCGAAGACCGGCTGTAAGTCTCGACTCACGTGACTGAGGACCACACAGCCCTCCTCGGTCACGAGGACATCATCCTCGATGCGGACACCCAGCTGGCCAGGAAGGTAGATCCCTGGCTCCACCGTGAACACCATCCCTGGCTGCAACACCGTCTCCGAGCCAGGGCGGATCGCGGGGCCCTCGTGGACTTGCAAACCCAGGCCATGCCCCAGACCATGACCAAAATAGTCGCCATAGCCGGCTTCGGCAATCACCTGGCGTGCGGCCTGATCGATCTCCCGAGCGGGCACCCCGGGACGGATGGCGCCCAGTGCGGCGCGTTGAGCCTGGCACACCACCGTGTGAACCTTCTCCAGCAGGCCGGCTGGGGGGCGTGCGGATGCTTCGGGAAAGAAAGAATTTCTTCTACGGGTATCCAGAACCCGTGTCAAGTCACTTTTATAGAACGGCCCGCTCACGCCCCAGTCCACCAGTAACATCTCCCCGGCGCTCACCGGCTGATGCGTGGGTGGAGCATGCGGCAACGCGGCGCGGGCTCCCACTGCGATGATGCTTGGGAAACACGTACTCCGCCCCCCACAGCGACGCACAAACTGTTCCATGGCGTCGCACAGGTCCTTCTCGGTATCTGTGGGCCGCAGCAGCGCCACAAAGGCCGCGTAGGCGCGTTCGGCGATCGCAATTGCCTCGCGAATTTGCTCCACTTCCGAGGGGTCCTTCACCATGCGCAGCTGCTCGACCCGGTTGGTGCTCCCTTTCCAGGAGCCTGCCGGCACCAGTTGTCGCAACGATTCGGCCTCTGCCAGGGTGATCGCCGAGCTTTCGACACCAATCTGTCGGACCCCCAGTTGCTGAAGAATCTCGGCGATCGTTTCCAGGGGGCGTTTGGTGGGCGGGCGGATGTGCGTGGGTAGACCGGGGCATTCCTCGGCGAGCTGTTCGGTGAAGCGTGCATCGCTGATCAGCAGATCTCGCTCGCGACTCACGAGCAGCACACTGCTCTCCCCGCTGAATCCGGTCAGGTAGGTGACATTCACCGGATTGGTGATCAGAAGCGCATCGAGGCCTTCCTCAACGAGCTGGCTTTTGAGCCTATCACGACGGGGGGAAACAAACTCCATGCGTGCGATCCTCGGCCTCGATGGGGTTATTGTCCCAATGCCGAGGGAAAACGGCAAGCGGCGGTCGTCTGCTTTCGTGAACGAGTGAGCCACGGCGCAGGGACCAGGGCGAAAGCGGTGCGTCTCGTCCCGGCCCCTGCAGTGGTGGCAATTAGCGTCGCGCGTTGAACTTCTCGGCCGCAGTGGCCAGCACCTTCTTCATGTTGTCCTCGGTGATTTCCTCTTTCTTGAACGAAAAGACCGCGACCGTGCGATACTGGTTGTACAGCACCACCGTCATCGCCGCCTGGGGATCGAGTTTGTACTTCTCCAGATCCTTGGTGCTGTCCAGGGCGATCACCACATGCTTCGGTTCAGATGCTTCGCTCGGGGCCAGGGTTTTCACCAGGTCGAGCGCGTTGAGTTCCAGCGGTTCGCGGGCATCGTCCTCGCGGGCCACGCTCTTGAAATCATCGCTCACGATCACGGCAAAAGCGGCCATGCGCGTGGCCGGGTTCTTGTCCACCATGTTATCGAGCTTGGTGAGCAGATAGGTGACGGGGGGAGTGGCATCGGGCGAGCGCAGCACCACCATCGCCACTGGGTTTAACCCGAACTCACTCACCAGGCAGTGGAATTTCTTGGCCCGTTTCCCGTTCACATTGTAGGGCTGAAACGGTCCGGGAAGGTCGCTCCCGAGCGCGGGGTAAGGCGGGGCAGCCGGCGTGGGCACCTGACTGTGTGCCAGCGGACCGACGAGGCTCAGCACCGGAACGAAAACGAGCCATCGCAACAGACGCACCATGCGCGGAACCTCCACGGCAGAAGGGGAACGCTCAGCATCACCATTCTTAAGGATGACGCCCGCGGGCAACGGCGTCAATAAGTCGAAAGCAGAAGAAGAGGAGAAATGCCCCCCGCAGAGGGAGGGATCGAAGCGGTTCGGCAAGCAGGGAAAACTGCGAGGCAGGGAGCCAGCGTGTCGAACAAACCGACACGCAGACGCCCTGCCTCACGCGAGACCCGGGTCCGGGCTCGGTGGTTATTTCTTGGTCGAGGTCTTGCAGGCGACCGACGATTCGCAGCAGCCGTAGCAGACCGGGGTGTTGCACATGTAGAAGCAGCAGTGGCAGCCATCCTTGACCATGGTGCTCAGGCACTGGCAGTACGCCTGGATCATCTCGCAGCACTTGGTGTCGCCACTGGTGCAGGTGAAGCACACGCCCTGCTCGGTCGTTTCACAGGTGCACATGCCCATGGTGAAGTTGTACGTGCAGACCGGCATGCCGTTGTAGTAGACACAGCAGCTGCACACGCCACCGGTGAGCATGGAGCAGAGGTTCTGCATCATGCTGCAGGCGGTTTTGTCGTCGCACACACAGTAGATCTTGCATCCGCCCTGGCAGGTTTCGAACTTGTAGGTGCAGCGCGGCACCATCAAGTAGTTCGGGGTGGTCGGGACGGTGACCTGTCCGCCCACGACCGGCGTCCCCATCCCCGGCACTCCCATCCCCGGCACGCTCATCCCTGTCCGTTCCATCATCATCGTGCTCGACATTCAGCGAACTCCTTTCACGGTTCCCTGTCGCCCGGTTGCCCAGGAGGAAACACTGCAAAGAGATATGCCTCCGAGAGCCCGTCCTTCGGTCTCCCCGGATCGCGGCATTATACGCAGAGTGCGGTGCGGAAGGCAACGATTTTGCGGAAAACGGGAGAAGATTCCTGGGTCCTGGCTCCAAAGGGGAGTGGGGCGAGTCGGGCAAGATGCCGATAAGAGTAGCCAGCACCACCCTTGCTGAGCCGAGTCGTGGCCCTCTTCTGTGTGGGTAAATGGAAGCCGCGACGGGCCGAGGTCCTGGTTCACTCTTTGAGGACGATGCCATGAGAAATCCACACCACCGGCTCCAGGCCGAACTCCGGTCCGTTACCCCTCCCCCAGCGACCCCGGCCACCAGCGGGTTCATGATGCATCCGATGGCCTCTCTGTCCCAGATGCAGCTGGAACTCTACCGCTGGGCGCTGGCTCAGGCCCAGGCTGTGGTTCGCCCTTCCATCCTCGAACGGGATCTTCTGGGTTCGTGGAACTGAGCACCCCGCGTGGTCTCGTTCGACACGGCAGCGTTAGGGAGGGGCGTTCCCGAGTCGCTCCGCAAATGGTGGATATTCCGAGGTCCCCGGAGGCAAGCCATCGTCCTCCTCGCTCGGCGCCAGCGGGGGAGCAGTCAGATAGGGGACCGTGGGAAGCCCGTCCTCCTTGCGCAGTTTTCTGCGCACCTGAAAGATCATCGGGCCAATTTCAATCCGATCCCCTTCATGCAGGTGCCGTTCCTGTCGCACTCGTTCGCCATTGACCAGGGTTCCATTGCGGCTACCCAGATCACGCAACGTCACTTCCTGCTCCGTGACGCGCAGCAAACAATGCTGGCGGCTCACCCAGTCGCTGCGCGGCCGAATGTGACATTCCGTCCCTCGGCCAAAGAGAAACTCGCCGGGTGGGAAGGTTAACAACTTTCCCTGAGGTTGTCCTTGCACAATGATGAGTTGGACGGTCATTGTGGGGATGCTCTCCGCTGGGGAGCGGGGCGGAACCGTTCAGTCGTTGCGACTGGTGGCTTCCTACCCGAGTCGTTGGTAGTTTCTCGGATCGATCCTCACGTTGCAACAAGGAAGCCGAGACCACCGCTGAGAGGATGCGGGGCCACCAGGGGAGCTTCACCCCGTCGCAAGGACTTCGCTCCAAGATCCGCGCGGGCAGAAAAATCTCGGCAGCAGTCACAATCGTAAACTATATTGCAAAATACAAGTGCCTGCTTCTCCTTGGCGCGACTTTTTCCGCCAGGTCGGGACAAGCGCTCTTCAGTTCCCTTGCCTCGTGCACGGCACAGGGTCTGATTGTCTTGTGATCCGCCCTGCGTGGCCCCTCGCATCAACCCCTCGCCGCGCAGCGCGTTCGGTTCCTGCACCCAGCGATCGCGTTGGCAGAGCCGGTTTGAAAAACGGCGAGGAGATCTCATGGCTGCCCCGACAACCCCCGACGCCTTGTACGAGCTGATATTGCGCAGCGGGATCATCGAATCTTCCGTTTTGCAAAGTTATCGCGACGAGGTTGAGGCGAAGGGAAACGCGCCGACGAAGGTCAAACACCTGGCGCGGGGGCTGGTGGAGGCGGGGATCCTCACCTATTTTCAGGCGGAGCAATTCCTGCGCGGCAAATGGCGCGGCTTTACCATCGGCAAGTATCGGATTCTGGAACGGCTCGGCCAGGGTGGCATGGGGATGGTCTACCTGGCAGAACACCAGAAGATGAAGCATCGCGTTGCCATCAAGGTGCTCCCTCCTGACCAGGCCGAGCGCCCCGCCGTGGTGGAGCGCTTCCATCGCGAAGGCCGGGCCGCGGCGGCCCTCCAGCATCCCAACCTGGTGCGCGGGTTCGACATCGACCAGGATGGTCCGTTGCACTACCTCGTCATGGAGTATGTCAACGGGGTGAATCTGCAGACGCTTGTCAGCAAACAAGGTCCGCTTGCCCTCGAACGGGCGGTTCACTATGTCGGCCAGGTGGCCATCGGTTTGCAATACGCGCACGAGGTGGCGGGCCTGGTGCATCGCGACATCAAACCCGGCAACCTCCTCCTGGATCGTTCCGGCACCGTGAAGATTCTCGACATGGGGTTGGCGCGTTTCTTCCGCGACAAGACCGACAACCTGACACGCAACTACAACGACAAGAGCATTCTGGGCACCGCCGACTATCTGGCTCCTGAACAGGCGCTCGATAGTTCCGCCGCCGACATCCGCTCCGATCTGTACAGTTTGGGCGGAACGTTCTTCTTCTTTCTCACGGGCAAGCCGCCTTTTGAATCCAACAGCGTGACCCAGAAACTGGTCTGGCATCAGACGCGCGAACCGCGTTCGGTGCAGAGTTTGCGCCCGGATGTTCCCGACAGCATCGCCGCCATCATTCGCAGGTTGATGGCCAAGGACCCTGCCAAACGCTTTCAACAGCCGGTTGAACTGGTCGAGGCGTTGCGTCCCTGGCTGGCGATCCCCTTGCCGCCGCCGAGTCCGGAGGAGATTCCCTCGCTCTGCCGGGCGGCTCAGGGCCCGATCTCCAATGCGTCCTCGCTCTCGTCACTCTCGGGTTTGAGTTTTCCTGGCGTGCCGCTTTCCAGCACCGATGCCTCGCGCTACGCTGGTCCGGGTTCCACCATGCGTGCCGCCGACACCGCTCCGCCGCTGCTGGAAGTGCCGCCCGTTTCCCCCTTCGCCGAGTTAACCCCCACCGCGCCCTTGCCCGATCGCGGGACGGTCCATCGTTGGAAGACGGCGCTCGTCATTTCGATCGTCGCCGTCCTGGTAACCCTTTCAGGGCTTGGCCTGGCCTTGTGGCCGCGCTCCAGTGCGGCTCAGCCCGCGGGCGAAAAGGCCGCTTCCAGCGCACGCTGAAACACCTCGCTCACGGCACCTGCTGCAGGAGTTCGGCGATCGCCTTGTCCAGCTGATCCTCCGGGGGCACGCCAATGTAGCGCTTGCGAATGATCCCTTCATGATCGATCAGAAAGATCGTTGGGTACGCCTCCACTCCCCAGCGATTCCCAATCGGATGAGTGCCCGAATCCCACCACGATTTCCAGGGGAGTTGTTCCTGTTCTTCCATCTGTTGCAACGCCAGGCGCATGTCATCGGCGCTCACTCCGAGCAGCACAAAGGGGCGATCCTTCAACGCCTTGACCAGACCCTTCTCGTGCGGAAACATGCTCCGGCACGGTTTGCACCAGGTGGCCCAGAAGTCCAGCATCACCACCTTGCCGCGAAAGTCGCTGAGCTTCATTGTCTCGCCGGATGCCGTCTGGCCGACGATCTCCGGGGCTTTTTCTCCCACCGCCGGAGCGCCCGCGGGACTCCCCTTCTCGGTTGATCCACTGCACCCCAGCAGCACCAGGGGCAGCCCGATCAGCACCACGATCCAACCCGACGTTCGCCAACGATTAATAGACATCGGTCCATTTCTCCAGATCACGATCGGTGTAACCAAAGTGATGGGCTAGCTCGTGGATCACCGTCTTGCGGATCTGATCGAGCAGCTCTTCACGATCGGGAAAGTCCTCTTCCAGGGGGCGTTTGTAGATAATTATTCGATGAGGAAGATCGTGAATATCTACCACATCTCCGCCCCAGGCGGGCACCTCCAGCGGCACAAACAGCCCATACAGCGTTTCGCCCGCGCGGATCTCTTCCTCGGTGAACCCCATCTCGCGAAGCGTTTCTTCCGAAGGTTCCTCTTCCACATCGATCACCACGTTGTCCAGGTAGGGGGTGAACTCGGGGGGAAGCGTCTCCATCACCTGTCGAATGATCTGGCGCAAGGATTGCATCGACAGACGTTTCATGGCAAGAGTCCATGGTCAAGGGTTCCAGATCATTGTACAGTAGGAGAAGGCATTTCGTCACAAATCGTTTGCGAGCATCTGTTGGTCGTCCTCGGAGCACGACATCATGGTCGTCAATATTCAGGAAATTAACCGGGTGGTGCGCGACCAGCGTGCTCGTCTCGATCCGCTGTTGTCCGAGATGGAAAAGGTGATCGTCGGCCAGCAGACGATGATGCAACGCTTGCTGGGCGGTCTGCTCACGGGAGGCCATGTGCTTCTCGAAGGGGTGCCCGGGCTGGCCAAAACCCTGGCGGTGCGCACCCTGGCCCAGGGATTGCGCCTCACCTTCAGCCGCATTCAGTTCACCCCAGATCTTCTCCCTGCCGACGTCATCGGCACCCAGATTTACAACCCGCGCAGCGGGGAATTCAGCATCAAAAAAGGTCCGGTTTTCGCCAACCTGGTGCTGGCCGACGAGATCAATCGCGCTCCCGCCAAGGTTCAGAGCGCCCTGCTGGAAGCGATGCAGGAAAAGCAGGTCACCATCGGCGAACATACCTACAACCTCGATCAGCCGTTCCTGGTGATGGCGACTCAGAACCCCATCGAACAGGAAGGGACCTATCCGCTCCCCGAGGCGCAGGTCGATCGCTTCATGCTCAAGTTGAAGCTGACCTATCCCTCCAAGGACGAGGAATTGACCATCCTGAATCGGATGTCCACCATCGAGCCGCAAACGACGATTCAGCCCGCCCTGGAACCCAAGGACATCTTTGAACTGCGCGCCGCCCTCGATCAGATTTACGTGGACGAGAAGATCAAACGCTACATCGTGGATATTGTGCACGCCACGCGACAACCGCAGGAATACAAGCTCAGCGTGGGACCCTACATTCAGATTGGCGCCAGTCCGCGCGCCACCATCTTTCTCACCCGCGCCGCGCGCTTCCAGGCATTTCTTGAAGGCCGTGGCTATGTCACCCCCCAGGACGTCAAGTCGATCGGCTACGATGTCCTGCGCCATCGCATCGCCATCACCTACGAGGCAGAGGCAGAGGACATTACCTCGGAGAACATCTTGCAGCAGATCTTCGATCATCTCAAGGTACCCTGAGCACCATGGTCGGTGATTCGCTGCTATTCCTGCTGGAGGACCGCATCGATGTCGCTAGCTCTGAGAATGGCAGCCATCACGGCTGTCGCCCTGCTGTCATTTGCCACGACACCCACCCGCGCACAGGTCCCTGGCGCCCCTCCCCCCGTGGTGCGCGCCCAGAAACCGGTGGGGGAGACCAAGCGCGTGCTCTACTATGTCCGCCACGGCTCCGCCAAGGAACTGAGCCGCGCTCTGGGCCAGATCTACAAGGGCGATGCCGAGATCGAGGCCGTCAGTGAAGGCAATGGCAAGTGCTTGCTGATCAAGGCCACCCCCAGGACGTGCGAGGAGATTCTGGCTTTGCTGGAGAAGGTCGATCGGCCCCTGCGCGTGGTGGCGATCGATATCTGGATTGTGGAAACGCCCGACAAGGACGAGAAACCCGATACGTTGATCAATCCTCGCGATCTGACCGGCTCGACCGACACCGTCACCAAGAAACTCCGTGATCTGCAGAACAAGGGGACGCTGGGATCGGTCCGTCATTACCAGATGAGCACCGCGGAGGGACGCGACGCTCGCATCCAACTGGGTGAGAGCAAACCGATGGTCACGGGGAGCACCGGTTTCGGCGGGCGCGGAGGCGGGACCGCCGTTAGCATTACCTACCGGGAGACGGGCGTGATGATCAATGCCTACCCCGTGATCAGCGAATCCGGCGGGATTGCTCTCGATTTGAAAATCGAGGATAGCGGGATGCGTCAACCCAACGATGGGCCTCAGGTGGGCACCACGGACAAGGGCGCTCCGATTCGCGCTTCGGTGATGACCGTGAGCCAGGTCAAGACGCTCCTCAACGTGAAGTCTGGCGAGGTCACTCCCGTGACGGGAGTCAAGACTGAAGGAAAGAGCAAGGGCGCGCAGACGCTCATTCTCGTCGGCGCGCACGTGGTGGATGGCACTCGCTAACGCTTTCAATCGCCGCGCCCCCGGGACTCGGATTCTCCGGGGCGCACGTGCCGCATGGTGCGCTCATCCGGTCAACGTTTTTGGGTTTCACTCAAAGAAGCCCCTGCAACAGATCTGCATTCACCAAAAGAGTCGCATAAGCCTCCTCTCTCCTGAGTCGCGGAGTTTTCCGCTGGAGGATTGCATCGATGTCATTCCCGTTGAAGGTTGTTCCCTTCTTAGCTGTTGCCCTCCTATCAATTCGTCCTGCAAGCGCCACCAGTCAACCTCCTGACGCACCAGCGTCAACCCTCCGTGCTCACAAAGCCGAGGGAGAGACCAGGCGCGTGCTCTATTATGTCCGTCACGGCTCCGCCAAGGAACTGAGCCACGCTCTGGGCCAGATCTACAAGGGCGATGCCGAGATCGAAACTGTCACGGAGGGCAATGGCAAGTGCTTGCTGATCAAGGCCACCCCCAGGACGTGCGAGGAGATCCTGGCCCTGCTGGAAAAGGTCGATCGGCCCCTGCGCGTGGTCGCGATCGATATCTGGATTGTGGAAACGCCCGACAAGGACGAGAAACCCGATACGTTGATCAATCCCCGCGATCTGACCGGCTCGACCGACACCGTCACCAAGAAACTCCGTGATCTGCAGAACAAGGGGACGCTGGGATCGGTCCGTCATTACCAGATGAGCACCGCGGAGGGACGCGACGCTCGCATCCAACTGGGTGAGACGAAACCGATGGTCACGGGGAGCACGGTTCTTGCTACCGGAGTGTCCACCAGGAATGTCACTTACCGCAATACGGGTGTGGTGATCTCTGCCACGCCCGTGGTCAGCGAATCCGGCGGGATTGCACTCGATCTGAACATCCAGGATAGCGGGATGCGTCAACCCGACGATGGGCCTCAGGTGGGCACCACGGACAAGGGCGCTCCGATTCGCGCCTCGGTGATGACCGTGAGCCAGGTCAAGACGCTCGTCAACCTGAAGTCCGGCGAGGTCACTCCCGTGACGGGGGTCAAGACCGAAGGGAAGAGCAAGGGCGCGCAGACGCTCATTCTCGTCGGCGCGCACGTGGTGGATGGCGCTCGCTAACGCTTTCAATCGTCGCGCCCCCGGGACTCGGATTCTCCGGGGGCGTGCTTGCCGCACTTTTCCTCAGATCCCTTTGCAGCATCTTCACCTCGGGCTACGCTCCTGGTATGCTTTTCTCATACGGATGCCCCACCTTCCCCAGTTTCGCAAGGTGAGCGGACAGGGATGCACGTCCCCGAGCTCTTTTCGTCATCCTTGAGGTTCGTATGCGCCATCGATTGCATTCCTTCTGGCTGGTGCTGGGTGGTCTGATCCTCACCGGACTGGTCGCTCTGATTGCCCTTCCGACGCCGACTCGTGCTGCCGAGGAACTCTCGCGCGCCCAGCAAATCGCCGAGATCGAGAAACAGATCGCCGAGTTGCAGAAGAAACTCACCGAGCTGAAAAAGGCTCCGACCACCCCAACCATCCCCGACGGCACCCTCCCCGCCGACTGGGTCAAGGCCCTCAACTGGCGCAGCATTGGCCCCGCCTGCATGAGCGGGCGCATTGTCGCCCTCGCCGTGGTGGAAAAGGATCCCACCACCTACTGGGTGGCGACCGCCTCGGGCGGATTGCTGAAAACCACCAACAACGGCACCACCTGGGAGCATCAGTTCGACAAGGAGGCGACGGTTTCGCTCGGTGACGTCTGCGTGTCACAATCACACCCCAATGTGGTCTGGGTGGGCACCGGCGAGAACAACCCGCGCAACTCGGTGTCCTACGGCGATGGGGTGTACAAGTCGACCGATGGCGGAAAGTCCTGGCAGAACATGGGGTTGAAGAAGTCTTTTCAGATCGGCAAAATCGCCATTCATCCCACCAATCCCGACATCGTCTATGTCGCCGCGCTGGGTCGCCTCTACGGTCCCAACGAGGAGCGCGGGCTGTACAAAACCACCGATGGCGGCAAAACCTGGCAGAAGGTGCTTTCGATCGACGACAGGACCGGCGTTCTTGAAGTGCATCTGAACCCTGCCGATCCCGAGATGCTGCT
>JAKOSN010000022.1 GCA_029777335.1 Planctomycetota bacterium | reverse complement strand
CGCGAGGACTATCCCAACAAGAGCGAAGAGTTTGGCAAGGTGAACATCGTCGTTCACAAGGGATCCGACGGCAAGATGCAGGTCCGTCAGGAGCCCATCCCCGAGATGCCTGACTACCTGAAGCGCGTCATCGAGGCGAACCGGTGAGAGATTTCCGTGCCGTGAACACCCTGGGCCAACCGGCCACGCGAACGCTGATTCGCCCAGGGCGCGACACGATCGAGGCGGAGAGACCTAATGGGACAGGCGACCTTTCATATCTGGCGCGGTGATAAGAACGGCGGCAGTTTTCAGGAATACCATGCCGAGATTACCACGGGGATGGTGGTGCTGGACGCGGTCCACCAGATCCAGGCCACCCAGGCGCCCGATCTGGCTTGCCGCTGGAACTGCAAGGCCGGCAAGTGCGGCAGCTGTTCGGCCGAGATCAACGGCAAACCGCGGCTGATGTGCATGACGCGGATGGAGACGATTCCCACCGATCAGCCGATCACGCTGCAGCCGATGAAGGCCTTTCCGAAAATGAAGGACCTTGTGACCGATGTCTCGTGGAACTACAAGGTCAACAAGATGATTCCGCCGCTGAAGCCGCGCAAACCGGACTTCCCCGACGGAACCTGGCACATGACCCAGGAAGAGGCCGATCGCATTCAGGAGTTCCGCAAGTGCATCGAGTGTTTCCTGTGTCAGAACACCTGTCATGTGCTGCGCGATCACGACGCCAAGGAACAGCCCATGTTCGGCGGTCCGCGCTTCATGATTCGCGTGGCCAGCCTGGACATGCATCCGCTGGATACCGAGGATCGGCTCAAGCTGGTGAAGGATGATCTGAACATTGGCCTGTGCAACATTACCAAGTGCTGCACCGAGGTTTGCCCGGAACACATTCGCATCACCGACAATGGCATCATTCCGCTCAAGGAACGGGTGGTCGATGAGTTCTACGATCCGGTTATGTGGATTGTGAACAAGTTTCGGGGCGGGCGGAAGGAAGCGAGCACCCGTACTCCGTTGCCGATGGTGTGAGCAAGCCCGCGTAACCCCAGGAAGGGCGCGCCTTCCTCTGCCGTGCCATCACGACGCGGTCGGAGGCGCGCCCCTGCCCTTCGCAGTGGGCGGTGGCGATAAAATCTCGCCGGGAAGCCGATTCGCTGCTTGTTCGTTGCCTCCCTCTCTGGTACGCTTTTCTTTGTCCTGCCTCGACGATCGCCTACCAACCTGACAGCGGTTCCCGCCATGGATGTTGTTCGTACTTCACTCCTGGTCGTGCTGGCGACGGTCGTGCTGGTCCCCTGCCCCGGGCCGGTTTGCGCCGCCGAACCTCCGCGTGCCGCTCTCTTTCCGCAAAACGTGCTCCTGAAAGGGAAAGATGCACGCCAACAGTTGCTGCTCACGGTCGTCACCGAGGGGCGGCCCGTGGATCGCACGCACACCGCGCGCTTCCAGAGCCTGAACCCAGCAATCGTTCAGGTCAGTGCCGATGGAGTTGTGACCCCCGTGGGCGATGGCGTGGGGACCATCCGCGCCACGGTCGAAGGGCAAGCGGTGCAAACGACGGTTCGGGTGGAGAACGGCACACGCCACCTTCCCGTTACCTTTGAACGCGATATCCTCCCGATTCTGGCTCGGGCCGGCTGCAACGCAGGGGCCTGTCACGGCAAGGCACGCGGACAGAATGGCTTCCAGCTCTCGCTGCTTGGCTTCGATCCCGATTTCGACCATGCCGCCATCACCCAGGAAGGGCGCGGCCGGCGCATCTTCCCCGCTGCTCCGGAGAACAGCCTCTTTCTGAAGAAACCGAGTGGACAGATGGCGCACGGCGGAGGCAAACGTCTCCTTCCTGGTGAGCCCAACTACGAGACGATCAAACGCTGGATCGCCGCTGGATCGCCACGCACCCCTGCGGAAGCGCCCGTCCTCGAACGGATCACGGTGGAACCGGGGGAGCGCGTGCTCCCCTATCACGGCGAACAGCAACTGGTGGTGCTGGCTCATTACTCGGATAAAACCACGCAGGATGTCACCCACCTGACCTCGTTCCAGTCCAATGAGAGCGCCATTGCCGCAGTGAGCCCCGAGGGCCGCATCAAGGCCGGGCCGATCCCTGGCGAGGCGGCCATCATGGCTCGCTTCATGGAGAAATTCGCGATCTGCAATGTGCTGATTGCGGTTCCTGGTCCTGTGCCGAGTGAGCTTTATGCGAAGTTGCCGCGCAACAACTTCATCGATGGCCATGTCTGGGCGAAGTTGCAACAGCTTGGCATCACTCCTTCGGAGCCCGCCAGCGATACCACCTTTTTGCGCCGCGCCTACCTGGATGTGATCGGCCGGCTACCCACCCCCGACGAGATGCGGGCCTTTCTCGCCGACAGGACCGCCGACAAGCGGGCGCGCCTGGTGGATCATCTGCTCAACCGCCCGGAGTATGCGGATTACTGGGCCAACAAATGGGCGGATCTGCTTCGGCCCAACCCCTATCGTGTGGGCATCAAGGCGGTCTACACCCTCGATGCCTGGCTGCGGGAATCGTTCCGCCGCAATAAACCCTACGATCAGTTTGTCCGTGAGATTGTGACTGCGCAGGGGAGCACCTTCCGCAATGGTCCGGCGGTCATCTTCCGCGATCGCCGCGAGCCGGACGAAATCACCACCATGGTGAGCCAGCTTTTCCTGGGGGTGCGTCTGGATTGTGCGCGCTGTCATCACCACCCGTTTGAGGTCTGGGGGCAGGATGATTTTTACAGTTTCGCCGCCTATTTTGCCCGCATCGGCCGCAAGGGCACCGGGCTATCCCCCCCCATCTCGGGTGGGGAGGAAATCCTCTACAGCGCCCTGCGGGGCGAAGTGAAACACCCGGTGACCGGGCGCGTGTTGCCGCCGCGACCGCTGCTGGGCAAGGTGGCGACGATCGAGAATGACCGCGATCCCCGGCAGGCGCTGGCGGACTGGGTGGTTTCGCCCGAGAACCCGTTCTTTGCTCGGGTGATCGTCAATCGGGTGTGGGCCGACCTGATGGGACGGGGACTGGTTGAGCCGGTCGACGATCTGCGCGCGACCAATCCGCCGAGCAACGGCCCCTTGCTTGATGCGCTCGCGGAGGACTTCCGCAAACAGGGGTACGATCTGAAGAAGTTGATCCGCACCATCATGACGTCGCAGGTGTACAGCCTGGCGTCGCTCCCCGGGGGGCGCAATGTGGCGGACACACGCAACTATTCGCGGCATTATCGTCAACGCCTGCGAGCAGAGGTGCTCCTCGATGCGGTCAGCGACATCACGGGCGTGCCGGAGTCCTTCAGCGCCATGCCGCCCGGTGCGCGCGCCATGGAACTGTGGACGGTGCGGTCGCAATCGGTCTTTCTGGACAGTTTTGGTCGCCCCGATCCGAACCAGGATCCGCCCTGCGAGCGCACCAGCGATACCACAGTGGTCCAGGCGCTTCATCTGATGAATTCGCCGAACCTGCATCGCAAGGTAACCAGCGACAGTGGACGCGCAGCCGCGCTCGCCGCCAGCAAAAAGACGCCGGCGGAGATTGTCGAGGAACTCTACGCCCTCGCCTATTCGCGCGCCCCGAGCGCGGAAGAGCGGACCATCTGTTTGAAGATCTTCGCCGACAAAGGGACCACCCGGCGTCAAGCGGCGGAAGACATTCTCTGGGCGCTGATCAACACGCCCGAATTTGTGTTCAAGGATTGAAGGTCGCCCCAGGTAAAAGCCAACGCGATCGACCGAATCACGCAGCGAATGGTGCTTGAGGGGGGGAAACAATGAGCAGCCATACCAACTGTGCGGGAATCACCAGGCGCAACTGTCTGCAGCTTGGGCTCGGGGCGATTCTGGGGGGCGGGCTGGCTCACACCCTGCGTTTGCAGGCGCTTGCCGGCGCGACCGAAGCCAAAAAAGCCGCCGCCAAAAGTTGCATTCTCATCTGGATGGATGGGGGGCCGACTCATTATGAGACCTTCGATCCCAAGCCCAATGCGCCGAAGGAATTTCGTGGGGAGTTTCAGGCGATTCAGACGCGCGTGCCCGGGATGCTCTTTTCGCAGCACATGAAGCGCCTGGCAGCCCTGGCCGAGAAGCTGGCGATTGTGCGCTCGATCCGCCACGACCAGGGGAACCACGGCGCGGGCAATCACTACATGATGACAGGCGCGCCCCCACGCATCCCCGTGGGTTGTGGGGCCTTTGTGAGCTTCCACCCGAGTTTCGGCTCGACGGTGGCGCATGAACTGGGCGCCCCGGCGGGTTTGCCGGCGTATTTCTCCCTCCCTGAGATGACTCGGTCGGGCGGCCCCAACTTCCTGGGCGCGAAGTATGCGCCGTTTGTGGTTTCGGACAATCCCAATTCGCCTTCTTTTCGGGTCCGCGATGTCGCTCTTCCCAGTGGACTCAGCGGCGGGCACTTTGCCTCACGCCAGGAAGTGCGCGTGCAGCTCGATCGCATGAAGCGGATGGCCGACAAGGCGGCCAGCGATCCGGTGACTGCCCTCGACGAGCATTATCAGCAAGCGCAGCAGTTGATCTCCTCCCAGGCGGCGCAGGCAGCCTTCGACATTCATCGCGAATCGGCGAAGATTCGCGATGCCTACGGCCGCACGCCCTTTGGGCAGCGCGCCTTGCTGGCGCGCCGACTGGTTGAGGCGGGCGTGCCGTTCATCACCCTCAACGAGGGGGGCTGGGACCACCATACGCAGCTGTTCACTGCGCTGACCAAGCGTTTGCCTTCCTTCGAGGGGACGATCGCGGCTCTGATCGAGGACCTGCATCAACGTGGCTTGCTCGATAGCACCCTGGTGCTCGCGCTGGGTGAATTTGGCCGCACGCCACAGATCAACAAGGATGCCGGGCGTGATCACTGGTCCAATGCGATGTCGGTGCTGTTCGCGGGGGGGGGCACACCGGGTGGGCAGGTAATCGGCGCCACCGATGCCAAGGGCTTCAGCGCCGTGGAGCGGGTCCTGTCGCCGGAGAACTTCGCTTCCACCATCTACACCAAGCTGGGGATCGATCCGAGCAAGATGCTCTACACCGCCACGGGGCGACCGACGCACCTGGTGAGCGATCCAACGCCGATCAGCGAGTTGATGAAATGATCCGCCTGGCTGCGATACTCGGCTATGTCCTCGCGGGGTTCTCACTTCCCGGCGTTGCAGGAGCCGCTCCCCCGGTCCTGACCGCGCTCTTCCCTGCGGGGGGGCAGCGCGGCACCACAGTGGAGGTGACGGCGACCGGCACCTTTGCGCACTGGCCGGTGCAGGGATGGGCGGATGTCAAGGGAGTCACGGTCAAGGCGGGGCGTGAAAAGGGACGACTGGCGGTCACCATCGCCGCCGATGCGGCCCCTGGCACCTGCTGGCTTCGCGTGAGCGATCAGGAGGGTGCCTCCGCGCTGCGTCCATTCCTGATTGGCACCCTGCCGGAGGTGCTGGAGCAGGAACCGAACGACGACTTCAAAAAACCGCAGCCTCTCGCTTCCGCGCGCCTGACGGTCAATGGCCGCCTGGCCAAATCGGGCGATGTTGACTGCTTTGCAGTTTCGCTGCACAAGGGCGAAACGCTGGTCGCGTCGCTGGAGGCCAACCACACCCTGGCCTCGCCGATGGATGGGGTGTTACAGGTGCTCTCCAGCGAGGGGTTTGTGCTGGAGCAAAACCACGACTATCATGGCCTGGATCCACAGGTTCTCTTTGCCGTCCCCCGAGATGGCACCTACCTGGTGCGAACCTTCGCCTTCCCCAGCACCCCCGATGCCAGCATCCGCTTCGCCGGCGGAGAGACGTTTCTCTATCGTCTGACCCTCACCACCGGCGGATTTGCCGAGTATGCCTCTCCGCTCGCCGTTTCCCGCACGCGCCCTGCTCCCGTGGCCCTGGTCGGCTGGAACATCCCCGAGGCGGCACGCAAGATGGAAGTCGGTCCACTCGATGCGAGCAACACCCTCCGTGTCTTTCACAAGGATGTCGCCAACGCGGTGGTGGTTCGTGTGGAGGCGCACCCAGTGCTGGTGCAGAGCAAACCCAACGATCACCAGCATCCCCAGACAATCCCCCTGCCAGTGACCGTGAGCGGTCATCTGGAAAAGGCGGGTGAAAAGCACTTCTATCGTTTCTCTGCCAAAAAAGGAGAGCGCCTGCAATTTCAGATCGAGGCGCAGGCGCTCGGCTTTCCGCTCGATGCGATCCTGCGTGTGCTCGATGGTTCGGGCAAGCAACTGGCGCGCTCCGAGAATGGGCGCAAAGCAGGCGATCCCGAACTTGCCTTCACCCCAGCGCAGGACGGGATCTACCAACTGGAGGTCAGCGATCTGCACGCCGAGGGCGGGCCGCGGGCGCTCTATCGCTTGCGGGCACTCCTCCCTGAACCAGACTATGCTCTCACGGTGGCGAGTGATCGCTTCCTGCTGACTCCGGGCAAACCGCTGGACATTCCTGTGACAATCGAGCGTCGTCAGGGTTTCGCCGCGGCGGTGGAACTCCACGTCGAGGGCTTACCTGTTGGTGTGACCGCCGCCCCGCTCCCCCTTGCACCGGCAGCGAAAACCGGAACGCTGCGCTTGACCGCAGGAGCGTCGGCAACCTCGGGCGCCGTGCGCATCGTCGGCAAGGTAAAGGGCAAGGATGCGCTCACACGAAGCGCACAGACTGCGATCCCCGGCTTCAGTGCCACAACCACCCATCTCTGGCTGACCGTACCGAGCAAATCCCCGCGTTGACGGTGTTCTGTCAGCACGGGGAGTCCAGGCACGCCTCACGCGCTCGCAGCTGGTTCCTCGGGGAAATACCGGCGTGCTCGTTCTTCATCGGGGCGGGTACACAGGCTGACTCCCACGGTCAGAATGAGAGAGAAGAGCAATCCCCACACCAGGGGATCGAGACCCGCCGGGTAAAGCGGGGCGAAACTATCGGGACGTTTCTCTCCCCAGCCAGGAAACCACCCCAGAGTGTTCTGCAAGGAGCGTTCGAGCCCCGGTTCTTCGGGTGCCGGTTTGTCCGCCTCCTGCGCCACCAGCACTGCCTGGTGATGCTCCTGGAGGTGGGCCTGGGTGTAACTGTCGATCCAACCCAGAACATACAGACCGAAGACGGCGACAAAACCACCAAGCATCCCGGCGAAAACTCCCTGGCGCGTGGAGCGGCGCCAGTAGAGCGCCAGCGCCATCGGCAGCAAGAAGGAACACCCCTGGCCCGAGCCCGTAAACACGATGATGTATTGCAGGAACCCCGGCGGATTGATGGCGCCAACCATGACCACCACCCCGACGAGCGCGGTTACCCCATAGCTGGCCGCCTTGAGCGAACGATTGGACGCCTTTGGATTGAAGGTGCGTTGGTAGAGATCACGCACCAGGCTGGAACTGATCATCAGCAGGAAGGCCGCCACGGTGGACATGATCGCCGCGTAGGGAGCCGCCAGCAGAAAACCCGCCACCAGGGGATGCGCGAGATGGCGGACCATCGCCGGCATGATGCTATCCGGCTCGCCCTCGCTCCCCACTTCACGGAGATACTGGGTGGGAAAGAGGGCCCGGGCACAGACAAAGATGATCACCAGCGCCAGGTAGATCACAAAGTAGTAACTGCACACCAGGAGCAAGGCGCGGCGCAGACTGGGCGAATCCTTGAACGACATCAGGCGGACCATGCCACTCGGTTGCCCGGCAGACATCAGCGACCACATCAGAAAGAACGAGAAGGCCAACCCGACCGAGAGGAACTGTCCGGGCCCTGGCCCGTAGACCAGATCGCCTGCCTTCCCTTCGGGCGGTTCCAGGTAGCGCAGGGTTTCGGTGGCCGCGGGCAACCCAGTGAGGCCGTTGGTGGGTGGGACCTGCTGCATCGCCAGGATCGCCATCAGGATGACGCCTGCGAACATTACCAGCCCGGCCAGGAGATCGGTGAGCGTCACCGCCCAGAATCCGCCATACGTTGTGTAGGCCACCACGGTCAGGGCGAAGATGATCAGGCCGATCAGATAGCCCAGCTCGACCGGCCTGGCGAGCCACGGCACCTTGACCTGCTGGGGGGGAAACTTCACATGCTTGTGTGTCACTTCCTGCCCCAGGCGGAAATAGACTCGCACCTCGCGCTCACTCTCATCGACCTCGGTGCGCTCCTTGAGGTAGATCGCCTTGTTGCTGGGGAAGGGCGTTTTCTGAACGTCCTGAGTGCCATCGGGGAGAGCGAAGGTGAGGTGGAGCATGTGGTCGGCAGCGCTCTCCGCCCCCAGAAAGCGGGCCTTGGCCGGCGGCAGACGCATCGCTTCCTTCATCAGCAAACCGCCGCCCTTGAACTGCGCGACCAGGTTGAAGGCGAGGAACAGGAGAATGAGCGACGAGGACAGAATCCCCAGCGCCGGGCTATCAAACCGATCGCGCAGCACATCGGGGACCGTCACCGAACCGGCGATCCGGGCCGCCTGGTTGATGCGCTTGCCCAGCAGAGCCATGGTCGTTAGCGGAACCACCATGTAACTACAGATCCACAGACACATCACCCAACCGTGGCTGTAGATCAGCGAGGGAAAGCCCATGAAGGTGCCGCCGCTGATGGCGGTGGCTGCGACCGTCAGCGCCAGCATCCAGGGACCGAGTCCGCGGTGGCCCAGGAAGTACCCTTCCATGAAACTGCCACGCTTGAGATAGACATGCGCGCCAATCCCAATCGCCACCGAACCAAAGAGATACAGCCCGAAGGCGACCAGCACCTGCCAGGAGTCCGCTGACAGATTAATGTCCATCGGGACCTCCTTCCTGGGACTCCCCACCAAGATCGTCGTCGGCCATGCCAAACAGACAGAAGAAGAGGGTGGTCACGGTGCAGACAAGCCAGGGGACGACGATGCCGTAGAACACCCAGTCGGGAAAGCCGAGGATTTGCTGAAAGCTCTCGGGGGTCCGTGGCGTGGCGAGCCCGTGTTGCACCACCCAGCTATCGGGCGTGTGAGTGTAGCCACGCAGATAGCAGTAGCCAACCACCCAGAGGAGCGCCAGCACGAAGACGATGATCACCACAAGCGCTTCGCGTCGAGCATGGTGTAGAAGACGACGATCCGATTCACGATCCGGCATGAGACAGATCCTGGCAGGAGGAAAAAGCCCGGGCGCCGAAGCAGGATTGTACCCCCCTGCATCGACGCCCGCCAGCACGAAGCGGCCTTAACGGCGTGCTTCCATCGCTTCGCGTGCTTGTTCCGCGCAATCGGGCAACGGCGAAGTGCCGGCAACGCGGTGAATGATGGTCGCGGTCGTCATGATACCGCCAAGCAAGGCGAGCAGAACCAGCGCCACCACCAGCAAAACGAGGAGTCCGCCGCCATCGCGATCAGAGTTGCGACTGCGCCGCGAGCCCCCCGTGAAGAACTCGGTCACGTTGCGCAGCGCTGGGCCGATGCCCTGGATGGCGCTGTAGGTGTTGTGGATCTGGGCGTAGGTGTTCCAGGCCGCTGTGCCGAAACTGCCAAAGGTCCGTCGCCGATAGGCGTTGGCCCAGGAATCAAACGTGATGGCCAGCCCCGAAAGGAGAATCCCCGGAATAAGCACCACATAGCCCAGCTGAATCATGACCCCGATCACGTCGAGCGTCAGCCAGTCGAAATAATAAGCGAGCGCAGCCAGCACCAGGAGGTAACACCAGGTGAAGCCGGAGGCCGACATCACCGCTCCGCTCCAGGCCATGATGCGTGCCCACCCGCCGCTGTGTTTCGCCTCCACCCACCCCTTGCCGACGGCGTAAGCATTCCAGATGCTGATGCCGAAGTTCACAAACCAGATCAGAACCACGAGCCACATGGGGATCTCCTGTTGCCCTCCGTCTGCCTTGTGCGTCTATCCCGGCTCTTTGCGCGGGACAGGACGTGCAGAACTGATCCTGAAGAGGATAGGTACCTCGGCGCGAAAGCCCAGGTCCTGGGTGCCCTGACCGGCATCAAATTTCAGAGTCGCCTCGCGTTTGCCGACCTCGCGCGGGGTCAGGCGCAGCACCCGATACTCCAGCGGCAAACCGGTTAACGTCTTGCTCAGGGGCGGAGTGGTCAGGAAGGCAGCCTCCAGCCAGCGATCCTTTTCCTGCTCCTTGGCGGAGAGCAATTCCCGACCATACACGCGCAGGGCCGTGGTGATCCCAGCCTCGTTGTGGATCTTGAGCAGCACCAGCCGAGCCGCGTTGTGCGTGAGCTCGGCGCGGGCCGGTCCACGCGCCGCCTTGACCCGACTTTCCGGGTTGATGTGGATGCCGATCAGACAGAATGAATCGAGGAGATTCTGGATCTTCGCCATCGCTTCCTGAGGATCGTCCCCGGGGTTGCGCAGCAGGGCTTCCACCTTGCGGTCGGTTTCGCCCAGAACCGTCGGGTCGGTGGCGCGAATCGTCCTGAGCAGATCCTGGCTGTGGGAGCGAAATTTCGTCCAGTCCCCCGCCTGCACCAGCGGGAGGGAATCCTGAGGGCGCGCGCAGGGAGAGAGACAGAGGAGCAGCAAACTGGCCGCAAGCGCACGCATGGCCACCTCCTGGAAAGAAGTTCCGAACACGAGGGCGCAAACGTGAAAGCGTTGGGGTTTCAGCTGCCTGCGGGGGCGGCGATACGTTCCACCCGGGGTTTGTCCTCTTCGAGAACGAGGGGGAGATCGGCTTCTTCCTTGAGCGCGTCGCCGTTGGGGTCGGCCATCCCCTTGGGCCAGATGTGAAAACCTCCGCGCCATTGCATCTCGGCGAAGTTGATCTCCCAGGTGCCCCAGATGCCCTTGCCTTCGTTGAAGCCCTGGTAGAAGACATCGTGCTTGCCCACGTAGGACTTGGTCCAGTGGCAACGACCGCTGTCGAGTTCATAGCGCCCGCGCACAAGGTATTTTCCCACCCAGTCGCGTCCTTCGCCGGTCAGCACTCCTTGTCGAAAGGTCAATGTCAACTCGGTGCGATGTTTGCCCTTGGGATGGAACTTCTGAATCCAGAAGCCGTGCCAGGGTCCGCTCGGAAAGCGCGGATCGGTCTCCAGCGTGTCAGGCGTATCCGTGGGGCTCATGACCGCATCTCCCTGTTCACCGAGTAGCAAGCCTGTGCCTATTCTACCGAAGCACCGTTGGGGGCGCCTCACGAAAAAGCACCGGATTAAGGGGCGATTTCCTCTCTGAGGCGCGGGAAGCAGTGAAGCGGCCCCGACGACGGTTCCCCACGAGGCCTGTTCACCGGCTGACGCGTGCGAACTCGCAGGTCGCAGCGGGGGAACCTGGCGCCTTGGTTTTGTGTCCCTCTTCCTCTATAGTGGTGAATGCCCTGCACGATGGTTTTTCTCTTCACGATGGCCCGGACTCATGGTCGAGAATGCTCCTTTCCTCAGCTGCCAGCATGCCGGGTTGACCGTGGAAGGCTACTCGCGCGCGGCAGTCCAGTCCTACTGGCGCATCCCGGAACTCAAGGTCGGCTTTGATCTGGGGGCGCAGCCGTGGGATTTCATGGGCACCGGAACCTGGATGCTCACCCACACGCACCTCGATCATGTGGCGGCCCTTCCGGTTTATGTGGCGCGGCGGCGCATGATGCGCATGGAACCGCCACGGATCTATCTTCCAGCCTATGCGGTGGAAGACGTGCGCCGGCTGTTGCTCGTCATGCAGCGCCTGGATCGGGGACGGATGATCTGTGAACTCAAGGGAGTGGAGCCAGGCGATGAATGGGAACTCGCGCGCGATCACGTGGTGACCACCTTCGCAACCACCCACACGATTCCCTCGGTCGGGTACATGATCTGGGATCGACGTCGCAAGCTGAAAGAGGAGTATCAGGGACTTCCGGGCGAGCGGATTCGCGACCTGCGCCTGAGCGGAACCGAGGTGACGCGCGAGGTGCGCGTGCCGCTCCTTTGCTACACCGGCGATACCAACCCGGAGGGACTCGATGCCTATCCGCCGGCTTTCGAGGCGAAGATTCTCATCACCGAACTGAGCTTTATCCGACCCAACCATCGCCGGGAAAAGATCCACAAGTTCGGTCACATGCACCTGGATGACTTTATCGAACGGGCTGAGCGTTTCCAGAACGAACTGATTGTGTGCGGCCATCTGAGCACACGCTACCACCCCAACGAGGTGCGGCGGGTGGTGGAGGCGCGCCTGCCGCCGCGCTTGCGCGAACGCATGAAGCTGTGGTTGTGACACTCAGCAATCGCTCATTTGCTCGACCTTGCTGCACATGCTAGGGTTGTGTGGATTGATGCGCCCGTGCTCTGTGTCCGCAACCATCGGCTTTCGCGTAAGGCGAGTCCCATGGAAACGATGTTCAACTCGTACCTCGATGCGCTGGCGTCGGGAGATCTCGTCACCATTGTGGGGACTGGCCTGGGCGTTTCCGGGCTTTTCTTTGCACTCCTGATGACGCTCAACCGCGCACGAACGGGGAGCCCGCATCCTGCGAAAGTCGGCGTCATGGATGTGGAGATGACGGCACTCGGGCCTGCGGAACGCCGTATCGCCAGTCGGCGGGGAGGGAATCCGCGCGATCTGCTCATCGACACAAACCTGGCCGAACCACTTCAGGGGTGGATTCTGAATCGCTCCGTGGGGGGGCTGAGTGTCTGCTGTTCGCAGGCGGTCGCGGTCGGCTCGGTCATCAAGGTGAAGCCGGTGGGAAGCGTGACTGCTCCCTGGGTCGAGGTGGAGATCAAGTCCTGCCTCCCGGTGGGCGATCAGTGGCAACTCGGCTGTGCCTTTCTCCGCACGCCGCCCTACAGCGTGCTGGTACTTTTCGGCTAACAGGCAAGAACGAGGCCGCTCGCGGCGACACCCCACGCTCAATAGCGCCGCACGGTGAAGGCACGTCCGCTGATCGTCTGGGTGGTGACTTCCTTGCCGTTCCGATCGAACTCCACAATCTGGCGCGCCTCGAAGTTGGCGACCAGCGTATGACCGTTGCGCAGACGCGTGGCCCAGACGGCATTGGGAACGGACGCTTCCCAGAGGATTTTGCCGGTGCCGTCGATCTCGACCACCTTTCCTGAACTTCCCATCGCCACCAGGTAGCGCCCATTGGGAAGCAGTTCGACCGACGCCCAGTAGCCGGCTCCCGACCCGTACTGCGCCGGGGTGATGCGTTTCAACTCCTTGCCGGCGCCGTCGAGTTCGATGACCTGCCCGCTGGCGCTCACGGCCAGGATGTGGTGGTTGCGCAGGCGATAGGCGTAGCGGAACCCTCCGCCCTGGGCGTTGGTGTAGTTCCACACGGTCTTTCCTTCGCGCGTCACCTCGATCAGCTGGTTCCAGCCAGTGATCAGGGTATTGCCATTCGGGAGGCGGTCACAGGCGATCGCGCCATCGTTGAACTGGAATTCCCAGAGAACTTTCCCCTGCTGATCGCGTTCGGTGACCTTGTTGGCATTGCGTTCAGCGATCAGGACACGTCCACCGGGAAGCAAGCGGGCATCATTGGGGCCATTCAACCCCGTGACTTCCCAGCGCATCTTGCCGTCGCGGCCAGCGAGCCAGACCCGTCCCATGCCATTCTGATTGCCGTCGTACTCGGCGAAGAGAGTCACCCCGAGCTGAGCCTCGTCGAAATTGATCTTGGCGAGGTCGATCTTCTTCCCCGCGGTGCTCCACCACTTTTCCCACCCCTCGCGGGATTGTTTGCGCGAGCCCTGATCCGCGCTCCCCAGGGGAGGGATGGTGGTTCCCTGGTCGCCTGCCATGCGATAAAGAAGATCCTCAATCTCCCAGGCTTCACGCCGGGGGGCCTCCGTGAGCAGGGAGAGGAGAACGGGGAGAGCGTGTCGATCCCCGCCGCGCACCAGGGCGAGCGCCGCATGGTAGCGGACGCGCGGCGACTCGTCGCGCAGAAGCGTGCTCAGGGTCCTGGCATGCTGGGTCGGGTTGGCCTTGCCCAGGGCAAAGGCGACGGCGGTTCGCCGCGCAGGATCCTTGTCGGTGAGAGCCTTCTCCAGCAAGGGATCGATCCTGTCCTTCTGCACGCCCAGCGCGGCAACAGCGGTCAGAAGGGTGTCATCGACCTCGTCCTCGTCGTTGCAGGGGAGATAGGCGAGCACCGCGGCGAGCGCACCTTCGGGATGGCGTGCCGCCAGCAGGCGGATCACCGAGGACATGACCGCCACGTGGGGAACCCGTTCGATGTCGGCGATGGCAAATTCGGCGCGGCGAGCAATCTCCAGGTCCTTGTTTTGCAAGGCTGCCTTCAGATGAGGGAGGGCCGCCCGCCCGGCCTTGATCAGCGCCTGGGTCGCTTTCTCGCGCACGGCATAGCTGCGGGCGCCCAGTTGGGGGATCAACTCGGCGAGCCGGGCGCGCTCGGTCTCGGACAGCGTGCGCGCCCGGAGAAAGGCGAGCAGCCCGGGGCCATCGGTGGCAATCTTGGCGTCCTTGAGGAACTTCTCGTCGTTGGCGAGGGCGTCGGTTTGTGCCCCGGATTGTCCGAGGCAGCTTGCCAGGAACGTCATAAGAACCAACGGCGAGAAGAGATAGACCGCGCACTTCATGGCTGCATCTCCGACGTGGGGGACACGTGGATCGGCCTCCCGCTTCGTGAAGGAAGGGAAGGAAGGCTGTTTCTCCACCATATCACGCGCACAGGCGCCATACTAGAGACGAGAGTGCCGGGCAGAAAAATTGCAGGCAGTTGGCCCGGCACGATCCTCCTGATACGATGCAGAAAGACGTCGCGAAACCGGCAGGTCGAGGTGCGCCATGAATCGAGCCTTTCCGTCGGGGGAAACGCCCCGGCCGTCCCGCTCCACGCCCGCCACGCCGCGCCCGTGGGATGCGGCCCAGGCCGACACGCTCTTTCATGAGGTGCGGCGTTTGCTCGCCGTGCGCGCCTACGACGAGGTAATCGCCAAACTGGAAGTCCATCGCCCGGCCGAGTGGGCGGCGGTCGAACTCCCGGGGATGCGCCTGCTGCGCTTTCTGGGGCAGGCGTTTCTGGGGAAGGGAGATCTCCCCGCTTGCCGTGATTGTCTTGAACAACTGCGTGCCCTTCAGCGTGAACAACCCCGTCTGCCTCGCGAGGAATACGCCGCGGCTCTTTCCGATCTCGTCAAGTGCTACCGCGCGCTTCATCTCGATACGCTGGCCCAGGAATGCCAGGAAGAGGCGCGGCGGCTGAGTCTGGGGAGCTAATGGGCCCTGGTGCGCCCCCTCCCCGATCCGTGCAGGGACTCTTACTTCATGTATCAACGTGCTACCGAAACCCGTCAGGCACTTCGCCAACGGGAGGGGTCGATGAGCCTTTCGCCCGAGGCGCGGCTCCATCGTGCGCTGACACGCGTTCGCCAGGTGCTCAACGATGCTCCGCCCGGGTTGCGGCTGGATCCGACGGTGCTCCTCCTGGATCTCGATCTCCCCAGTGCAGACCCTGCCCTGGAAGGCCCTCGGTTGTTCGCCTGTGGCTGGTTGCACTGGTTGCACGGCGATCCACTCACTGCCGAACCACTTCTGGCACGGAGTCTGGAACTGTCCACCAGCGATCCGCTCGGGCGTGCCGAGATCGCGTACTGGCTGGGGCGTGTGCGGCTACTGGCTTCACACCCGGGGGCGGTAAGCCAGTATGAACAGGTCCTGCGCGCGGTGCCCGGGATTCCTCGCCCCACCTGCTGGTTTGTCGATCTGCTCTGGCGCGATGGTCAGGGCCAGCGCGCCGCACAGGTGTGGAAATCGCTGCGCGGCAATCGGCGCATCCTCGGTTGCGAGGAGGCCCTTTTGCTCGAAGCCCGCTATCTGCATCAGCAGGGGGATCTGGCGGGAGCAGAACGAAGTCTGAACGAGGTCACCTTCAAGAACGGAGTCACCCAGAGCGAAGCGCTGTTGCTGCGCGGCTGGTTCACCCTGGCCCGCGGACAGATGAAGCAGGCGAAGGAGACGCTCGACCAGGCACTGCAGATGCTCTATCCGACCGAGGCCCTGGCAGCGTGGCAGTTTCTTCTGAACGCGCGCCTGGGAACTGCTGGGGAAGGGAATCTGCTCGACGAGGGATTGTTTCGCCCCCCGCTCCCTGGGGCGGTGCGCGCTTTGTTGCAGGCCCAACGCGCGCGGGCGGAGCATCCGCAGGTGACCAATCTGGCAGCCGCCTACGAGAGTATTCAGGCTCCGCCGCTACTCCCCGTGGTCCGCTATGCGCGCGCCTGTCTGGGGCAGGACGACTTCGCAGCCTTGCTCGCCTCGCTGCCCGGCCCATTCCTGGCAGCTCGCTGTCGTGTCTGGTCGTCCCTGGAGCGATTCTGTCAGCGCGAAGTGGATGCGGGAACGTTGCTCACAGCGATTCAGCAAGCCCGAGCGGCGGGGTATGAACCGCCCAGCCTCGCCCACTGGGAGGAAGTGGCCCGCTGTGTGAATGATCGTGCGCTCACCCCGGATGATCTCTGGCAGCGTGGGCCCCGGGGGGTGTCCTTCACGGCCAATCTGCAGCGACTGGCGCTGGAACGAACCTCTCGCCTGCCGGTCGCCGAGGCGTTGCCCCTCCTGCTGCGCTGGGCAACCGGAGAACAGGGGGAGCCGGATAAGACACTGAACGAGGCGCTGGGCAAGCAGTTACTGTTGCTCCTCCTGCAGCGAGGAGGGGACGGCATCCCCGCAAATGCCGACGTTTGTGCCCAGGCGAGTCGGCTTCTGCCGGAATCCGATCTGCCGGCCCTGGTTGCCACGTTGCTCCGCGGGGAAGCCGGGAGTTCGCTGCCGTTGTACCAGGAACACACTGCTCCGCTGGTGCGACTCTGGAGCGCGGTGGAGGAGTTGGCGGCCGCCCCGACGCTGAGCGAGCCCGCCCGCTGGCAGAGTGCGGTGCGTGAATTGCGGCAGGAGGAGCCTGCGCTGGTTCCGCTGGCGCAGACGCTCCTGGTGTACGAGGCGGCGCGGCGCGGCGCGGTCGAGACGCTCGTGGAATTGCTGGAAGACGAGACTCCCTGGCGAGCGTTTCCCGTCGGTCCGCCTCCACTGGTTGTCGGGGCGTTGCGAAGCATCCCGGTCGGCGCCTTACCCAGCGGTCGCTGGCCGCAAGTGGTGGCGCACTGGCTGCAGCAATGGGCGATGCTTCCTTCTGCGGAGGGGATTCAGGGGCTCCGCAGCCAGCTGGGGCTGGATCCTCCTCGACCACGTACCGCGTCGCCGCCAGCAGGAACCCCTGCGATTCCCTGGTATTTGCATCAGGCGAGTTTGTGTTTGGGGCGCAATCAGGCGCACGCCGCCTGGCTCTGGGTTCAGCGTGCGCTGGCGGAGGAGCCCGATCTCGCCAGTCTGGGGGACCAGGCGGCGGTGGTGCAGGGAGCCCTGGAGGAGTTGCGGCAGCAGGGGGAGGCCCAGTGGCTGGCGCAGGTCGTGCAGTTGGATCCTTCACATCCGGTGTTGCCTGCGATGCTTCTGGGGGATCTCTGTCGCTGGCTCCGTCGTGAGCCGGAAGGCGCGGCCCTCCTCGATGCCAGCACCGACGATGTGACAGCCGCCCGTCAGCAACTGGAAGCGCTGGCGCTGCGAACGGATTTGCCAGCGGAACTCGCGCATCCGCTCGGCATTCTCTATCTGCGGGCGGCACTTGCCTTCGAGGAAGAGGGCCGGTTTTCGCCCGCCGAGGGGTGCTGGCGCCTGGCGTGGAACAACTGGTTGCGCTGGCTTCAACTCGCTCCCGTGCTCGAACCGCCGCACCTGTTGTTGCTCGATCATTTGCTGTCCCACCATCGGCGCCAGCTCAATGACTGGCTGGCACGGAACGAGGTCGACCGCGCACGCCGTCTGTGGGATTTTCTCTTTCAGCTTCGTGCGGGGCTCCCGGCGGACCGCGAAGCCCTCCGGCAGGTACTGGGCGAACGGCTGGAGGCGTTTCGCTCCGAACTGACGACCAGCTATCTGCTCACCACGCGGGAACTGATGGCCCATGGCGAGATTCCCGAAGGTTGGCGGAGCGATTACGAGAAGGGGTTGGCCTGTCTCCGGCGGTTGCTCAGTCTCGATCGCGATAACCTGCGTTTGCTGGTCACTCTGGTCGAGATCTGCTCGGACTGGTTTCTCGATCTGTACAACAGCCAGCAAAATGAGCGTTTGACCGAACAGGTGGATCGCTTCACCCCGTTTGCGCTGCAACTGGCGCGACGGATCGAAACGGTTCCGGGCGATCTTGCCGCGCGGGCGGCGGTTGCGGAGTTCTACAAGTTCCGCGGTTTTGTGGCGGAGAGTTACGAGCGCAAGCGTTCACTCTACCAGGAAGCCTTGCGCTTCAACCCGGCCAACGACAATGTGCGCGCCTTGCTCCAGGATCTGGAGAAACACCTGAAATGATCCGCAATCCCTTTGAAGTGCTGCAGCTGGGCCCCGAGGCGACCGAGGAAGCGATCGTTCAGCAAGCCGGGCGGTTGCGGCAACGTGCCACCGATGAGGCCACCTTGACGGCAATCCGCCAGGCTGTGCAGGCCTTGACCGGCGCGCCCGAGCAGCGCCAGTTGTATGCGGTGTTGACCCTGCCCAATCCCGTCTATCACTGGCCGATGTTGGCCCGACTGGCGACAGCGTTTCGTCGCGCGCCCGCAAGCGCAGAGGAGCCAGTCCCTCCCTGTCCGCCCCTGGAACGCGAGCGCCTGGCAGCGCTCGTGCGTCCACTCGTTGCCCGCACTCTGGAACAGGGACCTTTACCGCTGGAAATGCCGATCGTCGAGGAATCGGCCGAGGAGATCCAGCGGCAGAATGCCGAGGCGCTCTGGCAATGGCTGCTGATGCAACCCGAGGGGTTACGGCTGGCTCAGGGCAAGGACTGCACCTCGAAGACGTGATAACACCACCCGGGCATGTCCAGATAGAGTCCCTCCTCACCCAGGGCGTTCCCATCGCGCGCGTAGGTGATGGGACGCATCTCGTCACGCAGTTCGATCCGTTTGCCGCGGAGCCCCGGGAAGGGAAGGACCAGGCGGCACTGGCCCTGATTGGGACTGTAGTTGACGACGATCAGCAGGCGCCGCCCTTGCTCGGTCTGCCAGCAGAAAGTGACAAACTGCTGCCAGGTGGGATTATCCGTCCAGGCAGGCTGGGTTTCACACAGTTGCCAGCGTCCGGAGCGCACCTCGGGACGATAGATGCAGCCGAGCAGGCGTTGATAGAAGGCGTTGACAAAGGGGTTGGGGGGCTCGGGAGCACGGCGGCGCAGATGGAGCGAGGCCTGGATGGTTCGTCCCTCGAATTGCCCCTCGTGGAAGAAGCGAAGGCCGGGGACAAGAAAGGTGATCACCGCGGCGGCCTGATGCTGGGGCCAGGGGAAGGTGGCGGCAGCCCGCGGCTCATCGTGATTTTCGAGAAAACGGACCGATTTACGCTGAAATTCCAGGTTGGCCAGCAGATGCAGGCGCACGCTGGTCGGCTCGCCGCCGCGCAGGCGATCGTAGAGCCGTTTGTCGTAGGTGTAGTCGAAGCCTTGTTGCTGCATCTCCCATTCGAGATCCCAGTACACCTCCGCCAGGAAGCGGAAGCCCGGATGCTCGCGGCGGACGCGCGCCAGCGCTTCAGGCCAGAACGAGACTTCCACAGGAGGCGAACCATCGATCGGCTGGGCTGCCTCGCCCCAGGTGCGCGCGAGCACTTCCGGCAAGGTGAGCATCGCCATGTCGCAGCGCAGGCCGTCGCAGAGGCGGGCAATCTCGTGCAGGGTGTCGCTCATCGCGCGACGCAGCCCGGCGTGACGGTAGTTCAACTGGGCGGAATCGGGCCACCCAGGAAAATACGGATCGCGGCCATGCGCCAGAATGCGCGGACCGATGCGCGTTTGCACCCGGTAGTAGTTCTGCGGTTCGTGCAGCAGATTGTTCTCGTCGCCGTGGATGTAGTATTCGGGGTGATCGTGAACCCAGGGGTGGTCGAGCGCGGTGTGATTGCCAACAAAGTCCAGCATCAACAGCAGATTGCGCCGTTGCAGCCGTTCGCGCAGCCGTTCCAGCGCCGGCAGACCGCCATAATCGCTGTGGGGGAGGTACGCGCTCACGGCGAAGGGCGAGCCACAGATGTCCTTGTCGGTCAGATCGGGTAATTGCTTGAGGTAGCCGTCGCGCCACTGCGGATGGGTGCGCGAAGTGTGCTGGCCGGCCACTCCCGTTTGCCAGACACCGAGCAGCCAGATCCAGTCGAACCCCTGCGCCGCGATCCGATCAAGCAGGCTGTCGGGAAGGTCGTCGAGGGTGGCGGGACGCCCCAACTGCTCGCCCAGTTCGGTCAGGCAGATGCGCGTATTGATCTGGTACAACGAGGGATACAGGGGCTGCAGCATGATGGTGCTCGTAAGTCGTGCCCGCGACAGGACGACAGCGGATTGTCACGAGCGCATTATAACGACTGTAGGGAGGGAGTAACAGGGTTTCCCGTCGACGGCGCGCCAGATCAAATTCCGCCTCATTCCTGTAGTCGTTATAATCGTTCAGGGCTCAATCTGGGGCAAGTGCCGGATCATGGCAGGGGAGAGGCGATGCAGATACTGGTAATCGACATCGGGGGCACCAACGTCAAGATCAAGGGGCCGGAGCAGGACGAGGTTCGCAAGATGCCTTCCGGCCCCACGCTGTCCGCCGAACAGATGGTGCACGGGGTGCTGGAACTGGTCAAGGACTGGTCGTTCGAGGTGGTCACCATCGGCTATCCCGGTCCGGTGGCGAAGAATCGTATCCTCAAGGAACCGGTCAATCTTGGGCACGGTTGGCTGGACTTCAACTTTGCCACGGCCCTGGGGAAACCCGTGCGCTTGATCAACGATGCCGCCATGCAGGCGCTGGGGAGTTACGAAGGGGGACGAATGCTCTTCCTTGGCCTGGGCACCGGGCTGGGGTCGGCGATGATCATCGACAAAGTGATTGCGCCGATGGAGATCGGTCATCTCCCTTATAAAAAGAAGCAGTCCTTTGAGGATTACGTGGGGACAGCGGGGCTGCAACGGCGGGGCAAGAAGAAGTGGCAGAAAACGGTCGAGGATGTGGTCCATCGGCTGCGTGATGCGTTCATCGCGGATTACGTGGTCCTGGGGGGCGGGAATGCCAAGAAGTTGACAAATCTCCCCGAAGGAGCGCGCCTGGGTAACAACGCCAATGCCTTCATTGGCGGAGTGCGCTTGTGGCATGACTACCCTGACTGGTGAGCGGCGGAACACGGGGCGCCCGCAGCAGAGGAGCAACGATGGCACAGGACATTGTCATGGCAGAAACCCCGCCTCGGTTGTCGCGAACCTGGCTGACCTTCCTGGCCTGGGTGGTGATCGTGGGGCTGGTCGGCTTTGTGGCGTTTCGTCAACAGACCGTCTCCCGCGGCAATGGCGGGGTTCTGGAGACGGTGAACACGCGGCTGTTGCGATTTGAAAGTCAGCTTTTTCTTGGACTCTCCGCGCTGGAGGAAGGGAAGAGCCGCGACAAACTGTACGCCCAGACGACACGGCTAAACCAGGGGAGCGCCGCCCAGCGCCTGCGCTATGCGGTCCTGGCCGGCGAACTCGCGAGTCCTGGCGAGGCGCTCAAGCAAATGCAGACGCTTCAGCGCGAGGATCCCGAGGCCTTTGCCCCCTCCAGTACGTTGGCGTCGGTGGTGCCGGTACTTGAACACCTTTACCGCGATTACGAGAAGAAGGACTGGGCGCACCGGAATGTGACCGCGGAGGACGAAACGCTGTTGCGGCGCGAACTGGGATGGTTCGGTCAACTGGCGCTCACTCCAGCCGACACTCCCGACAGGGCGGCGCGCACGGCGTTGATCGAGGAGGCCAAGCAGGTGGCCAGCCTCACCAGCCTTGCCGGGGGGCTGGCGGGGTTGTGTTTTCTCGCGGGGCTGGTGCTGCTGGCGGTCGTGGGATTCCTGTTGCTCAGCCGGAAGCGACCGTCCGCAGTCTCCCCCGAACCGGAACGGGGCGGAGTCTATGCGGAGACCTTTGCCCTGTGGCTGGGAGCGTTTCTGGGATTGGGGATTTTGTCGCGGTTCGCGCAGGAGCGGTTTGGCCCACTGCCGCCGATCACGAGCGCGGGCGTCTTTCTGCTCAGTCTGTTCGTTCTGCTCTGGCCGCGACTGCGCGGCATTCCATGGCAAACGGTCCGTCAGGACCTCGGCTGGCATGGTGGAATCGGCCCGTTGCGTGAGGGGTTGCTGGGATTCCCTACCTATCTGCTCTCACTCCCCTTGCTCGGGATCGGGGTGGTACTCATGCTGTTCTTGCTGCGCCACTTCCCCAATGCCGGTCCCTCGGGCGGGCCGTCCCATCCGATTGTCGGCGAGGTGGCAGCGGGGACCTGGCTGGTCCGATTGCAGTATTTGCTACTGGCAAGCGTGGTAGCGCCGATCGTCGAGGAAACGATGTTTCGCGGGGTGCTGCACAAGCATCTACGCAGCCTGACGGGAAGCTGGGGCTATACGCTGAGTCTGGGAGTGAGTGCCCTGGTTGGACCGTTTCTCTTTGCGGTGATTCATCCGCAGGGGATTCTGGCGGTTCCTGCGCTGATGGGACTGGCGGCGGGCTTTACACTGGCGCGCGAATGGCGCGGCACGTTGCTCCCGGCGATGGTGGCGCACGGAATCAACAACGGGGTGGCCCTGCTGGTGTTGATCGCGATCATGGACTGAGCGTTCAGAGTTGTCGCCATGGCCCGCTCAGGGACTGCGCGGAATCCGCTGGCAGGGGCGTTGCTGCTTTCTGGCGGCGGCCCTCCCCGCAGAAGAACCGCATGCATCGACTCCTTGAGCCCGGAAACGGCAGGTCAATCCGGGGTTGAGACATGGAGCGTTCCACCATTGGACGTCCTTAAGCTGGCACGTATAATCCCCCGGAAGGATACGGCGACGGGGTATTGTCACCAAAAGGACGAGAGCACTCGTCGCCGCAATCTGGCCGGTCCAGACCTTGTGGTTGGGACTGTTCGCAAAGTCACTTCGAGGAGTTGAGTCATGCGAAGTTCGATCATGTCCCTGGCAGGCTGCTCGTGTTTGGCGCTCGCCTTGCTGGTAATCACAGCGGGCCAAGGGGCGGCCCAGAAAGACAAGGCCATCACCGTGACCGCCGTCGACCTGACGAAGGCGTATGGCGACACCACCCAGGGGAACAAGCAATACCTGGGCAAGACGCTGATCGTCGAGGGCAAGATCATCTCCAGTACCCGGATCGTGGGGGTTGTGGTGGCCCTGGAAGGGTTTAAAGGCCCAAAAGAAAAAGAGGTGCGCCGCGTGTTCTGCAACATGAAACCGGGATCCAAGCCGACAGACTTCAAGGTCGGAGAGACGGTCAAAATTCAGGGCAAGTGCAAGGGAAATGGGATTAGCAGGTTTGTCAGCGTCGAATTAGAGAAATGCGAAGTGGTGAAATAACTCGCTCAGCGGACTGCGTAGCGAGTAGGAGCAGAACCCGGTTGCGCGTGGAGAGCAGCTGGGATAAGCCACATCTTTCGGGAGGATTCGCGCAAGCAACCGCCCAGTTTTCTGGGCGGTTGCTTGCGCGAATCATTATTCCCCCCCAGCTCGGCTGGCTCTGAGGGCGCTCATGGACCCGGAGCGGCCCCAACTGCAACCGGCTGAACGCTGACCCTGAGCAGAGCAAGGGAAGCGGTGGCGGCCTCGACCACGCTCGGTTCGGGATCGTCCAGACACCGACGCAGCGCCTCCACGACGTGCTCCGTGGTTGGCGTGATCCTCCCCAGCGCCAGCGCGACCGAGCGCCTCACCGGGATCTCCACATCTTGCAAGCCCAGCACCAGCGCGGACAAACCATCGGGACCAATCTTGCTCAGGGAGGAGAGAATCACGGCGCGGGTGATCAGGCTGGGTTCGCGCAGTAACTCGATCAGAGCAGGGACGGCGGAGACGGCCTTGGGACCAATCTCTCCCAGGGAGGCGGCGGCCCAGCGGCGCACCATGGCGCTGCTATCGCGCAGAGCCAGAACCAGAGCGGCGACCGCGGCGCGCGCCTCGGGACCGATCTCGCCTAGGCCGACTGCGGCACGTCGACGAACCACCTCGTGCCGATCGCGCAACGCTGCGACCAGCGCCGGGACGGCAGCCCGCGACCCCGGGCCGATCTCGCTCAGCGCCGCCATCACCAGACGGCGCACCTGGAGATCGTCGTCCTGCAGGGCGTTGACCAGGGCTGGCACGGCGCACTGGGCCTGTGGACCCATCAACCCCAGTACCATGGCGGCGTGCATCCGCTGCGCGGGATCTGCCTCGCGCAGGCACTGCAGCCAGTAGCCCAGGTCTTCTGTCGGCGTCTGCCAATTCGACATGGTGCTCGCTTTCGAGGAAGTCTGCCTGCGAAGGCGCAGGCAGGGCATCTTCGCTCCTCACCTTCCTATAGCTTAGCTGACGTAAAGGCGCCGCGCGAGGAATTTCTTTCAACGCCGTGCGAGGTCCGCGCATAGTACTGGGTGACTCTGGAGGACTCCCGCATGAGCAAACCTCAAGACAGCGATGAATGGTTGATGGCCGAGGTCGCCCAGGGACGCCGCGGACCCCTGGACAACCTGGTCCGTCGCCATGCAACCCCCTTGCTCACCTTTATCCGCCGCATGGTGGGGGATGCCCATCGCAGTGAAGAACTTTTTCAGGAGGTCTTTCTCACCGTCTGGTGCAAACGTCACCTGTACGATTTTCCACGCTCGTTTCGCGCCTGGCTCTATCGGATCGCCGTGAACAAGTGTCGGGCGTTCTTTCGAGTGCGCAAGCTGCCCACGATCGCTCTGGGCCACGAGGATCTGGCCGCGCCGTCGCGCGGAAGCGATTCCTCGCCGCTGGAAACCGCCATCGCTGCGGAAACCGCTCACCAGGTGTCCGCCGCCGTAACTCGTTTACCGACGCAACAACGGCTTGTCGTCGTGTTGCGTATCTGGCAGGGACTCTCCTACGCCGAGATCGCCGATTTGCTGGGGCGCAGCGAGGCCACCGTGCGCTCGCACATGCACCATGCCCTCGCCGCGCTGCGGCACGATCTCGAACCGGTGTTATGAAACCCCGTTCGCGGTCCCTGTCCTGGTTCCAATCTCCAGGAGTGCGCTCATGTCCCCATCGGATAACCATGTCACGGATCGGGTGGACGATTATGTCCACGGGTTGTTGTCCCCGGCGGAAGGCCGGCGGATTGAGGAACACTGTCGCCAGTGTACGCTTTGTCGCGGCGCCCTTGGACGCGCCCGGCAACGGCTGGAGGCGCTGACCCAGCTCCCGGCGCAGGAAGCTGGCGAGGCATTGATTCACTCCACGCTGCGCAAGATCGACGAGTACCGCCACCGCCGGCAACGGTTGCGACGGCTGCTGGCTCTGGGGCTGGGGGTGGCGACCGCCGCGGCCCTCGTGGTGCTCATCAGCGGACAGATCTATTATTCCGGATTGAAACCATCCCCGGTCGATCTGCGCCTCTACGGCCAGCGTGAATTGATCACTGCCACGCGGGCCTCCATGCGCATTCGCCTGACCGACGAAGGCACCGGGCAACCCCTGGCCGGCGTGCCGGTCACGATCGAGCTGCGCAGCCCTGGCGGCGATCAGGTGGTCAGCCAGGAGGAGTTTCGCACCGATGAGCAGGGGACGGGGGAACCTCGTCTGCAAATTCCTGATCTTGCCGAGGGAGACTATCAACTTCGGATCGTCGCCCAGACTCCTGGCCAGCCGGAAATTCTGACGCGCTCGGTCACCTTGCGCCGTGCGGAGAAGGTGATGATTTCGAGCGACAAGCCGATCTATCAGCCGGGGCAGAAGATTCAGCTGCGCGCCCTGGCGCTGCGCCGGGCCGATCTGCATCCCTTCGCCAAGCAGCCGCTCACCTTCTCCATTCGCGATCCGAAGAACAACATCATCTTCAAGAACGAGCAGCAAACGAGCGAATTTGGCATCGCCGCCAGCGCCTGTGCTCTGGCGCCGGAGTGTCTGGAGGGCGATTACGTCATCCAGTGCAGCACCCCACAGACAAGCAGTTCGTTGACCGTGAAGGTGTTCCGCTATGTCCTTCCCAAGTTCAAGATCGATGCGACTCTGGATCGTCCGTACTATCAGCCAGGGGAGCGCGTTCAGGGGACGATCGAGGCACGTTACTTCTTTGGCAAGCCGGTTGCGGGCGCCAGTCTGGCGGTGGTCGCCGTCGCTCCCGGGACGGTCGCCGACCCCATGCTGACTCAGCTCCGCCTCAGGGCCGACGCCGAGGGGAAGGCGAAGTTCGACTTCCGGATCCCCCCAACGTTGTTCGGTCGTCCGCAGGACAGCGGCGATACCCGCATGGTGGTGCGCATCACTGCAACGGACACCGCGGGGCAAACCCATGACACCCAGCTGACACGGGTGGTGACCGCCCATCCGCTCCGTGTGGAGGCGATCGCCGAGGGGGGAACGCTGGTCCAGGGGATCCCGAACCGCATCTATTTCTTTGCCAGTTACGCCGACGGCAAGCCCGCCCATGCCACGCTGACCCTCCCGGAGCACAACCAGAAGGTGCAGACCAGCCCGCTGGGCGTGGCGGCCGTCGAGATCACCCCTGTGGGAAACAACCTGGCGTTGACCGTTCAGGCTGCCGACGACAAGGGACTCAAGAGCGAGCGCACGGTGACGCTCGCGGGCGGACAACCCTGGTCCGACTTTCTCTTCCGCACTGACAAGGCAGTCTACAAGAGCGGCGACACCATGCACCTGACCATCCTGGGAGGCGGACAGGAGCCGGTGTTCCTCGACATTCTCAAGGATAATCAGACGGTCCAAACGGCCGTGGTGGATGTCAAGGATGGACGTGGCGAGCACACGATCGATCTTTCTCCCGACTGGTTCGGCACGATGCAACTGTGTGCCTATCGCTTCGACTCCAGGGGCTGGCCCGTGCGCAAAACCCGAGTGTTCTATGTGCGCCAGGCGAGTCAACTGAAGGTGGCGGTGCAGAAGGATCAAACGGAATATCGCCCAGGAACAACGGGCAAGTTGACCTTCCATCTGAAGGATCGCGACAACAAGCCGGTCCGTGGGGCGCTCAGCCTGGCTGCCGTCGATGAGGCCGTCTACGCCGTTAACGCCGGGGGACTCGGGTTGGAGCAGCGGTTCTATCTGCTCGAACAGGAGTTGCTCAAGCCCGTCTATGCCATCTACCCCTGGTCGCCCGAGGGCGGGGAGCCCTCGGAAGATCGGCTTCTGCTCGAACAGGCCCTCTTCGCGCGGACGACGATGTTCGCGGGCTCGCCTCCGCCCGTGCGCAACGTCCGGGGCCGCTCGCGGGGGTCCGACATCATGAACGAGCCGGTTGCTGTCACCCGACCAAGCAGCGCCATGGAACCCCCGATTCAGGGTGTTCAGGGGCGCAATCCCCATACGCTCGATGCTGAAACGTATCTCGCCAAGGAACAGGAAGTGGAGCGGCAACGGGATCTGGGGTTGGAACGCGTGAAGTTCGGGTGGCTCGGTCTGGGAATGTTCGTGGTGGTCGGAGCCTACCTCGCTCTGTGGCTGCTTTGCTCGCTGCGCACGGTGTTGATGATGCACGGCGTGTGTTTCCTGTGCCTGCTCGGGGTGGGGGTTCTTGCCGTCCCGGTCCTCTGGCTGGGCGGCGTCAAGCAAGCGGCGATGATGGAGCGCGATGCGATGGGGGGTGCCGGCGCCACTGAATCCAGGATGATGGAACTCCCCGCGGGGCGCGTGGACCCTGAACGGGCACCGCCCCTCGCGCCCACCACCCCCAGTTCGGCAAGTGCGGCGCGCGTGCGGGAATGGTTCCCCGAGACGCTCCTGTGGCAGCCGGAGTTGCTCACTGATCCCAGCGGAGTCGCCGAGCGCGAACTGCGTTTTGCCGATTCCATCACCAGCTGGCGGCTCACGGT
>JAKOSN010000136.1 GCA_029777335.1 Planctomycetota bacterium | reverse complement strand
CTTAACGTAATTGAGACTATGCCTGGCGTTGGTGTACTTGGCTGTGGCTACTACGTGGAGACACCAGGCCAACCCCGAGTTCCCGCATTTAATAACGTCATGTGCTACGCTGGGCGACGATTATCACCGAAGGGCCGTGAAGCGTTTGACCTAGCGCTGGTCTTGTGGACAGGGAGTCTACTCGTCCGACGTGCCGCTCTGACAGCAGATCGGTTTGTAACAGGTTTGGAACCAGCGGAAGATCGAGATCTCTGGGTCAGACTCCTTACAGCAAACGAGGCCTATATCCTCCCAGAACTGCTTGCCACATACGTTCAAGAGCCAGGCGGGATATCGCGAACAAACATCGATCGTGATCTGGCAAGCATGCTGAGAGTAGTCCACCGACACTCGCACTTACTTGGTTCTGTGGGTGTTCGACGACAGGTAACCCTTGTGCATCGTCGTTGGGCGTATGAGTACCTGGCGCGAAGGCGACCTGATAAAGCATTGCCACACGCACTTCGCAGAATGTGGCTTCAACCGCTTTCGATTCAGGCAGGATGGATCGTTGTAAAATCGGCAGCGGGAGCCCTCATCAATCGGGTCATGGGGAATGATACTTAAGTCAGGGTAAGCAAGCGAGAGCGATTAGTTCGAAACCAAACCTGGAGTCAGACATTGTTGAGGAGCCAAGACTGCGAAGAATGTGGGTGTTGTGATTATTGGGACGTGATAACTATGATGAGCCTCACGAAGTGCGCGGTCACCGCCGGCACATGATTATTGCAGACTCATCCCTCTGGAGGAAGCAGTCTATGCACTGGAAGATCAAGGGCGTCACCCAGAAAGCGTTAGCGGCCGTTCCCGGAGGGGTTTCTGTCAACGATCTTCTGCAACGCCTTCTGGGAGGCTTGCGCAACTTCGGGAAGAATGTCGATACCAAGGTCGAGGACTGGCGCATCCTGGCGTCGCATACACAGGAACTCGCCATTCCCATCCAGGGGTTTCGCTTTCTGGAGATCGGCACCGGCTGGTTTCCCACTCTCCCCATTTGCTATTCCCTCGCCGGCGCTTCCCAGATCGTAACGTACGACCTCACCCGCCATCTCAGCTCACGCTTGACCACTCGAATGCTCCAACGACTCACCCAGCATTTGCCAACCATCGCCCAGGCCAGCGCGCGCCCCAGCCATCTCGTGGAGTCCGAATTCGCAGAACTGAAACAGGCAACGGACATCCCCGACCTGCTTCGTCGCGCACGCATCGATTATCGCGCTCCCGCCGACGCTACTGTGACCGGATTGTCCGCCGCCTCGATCGATGTGGTCTTCTCCAACAGCGTCCTTGAACATGTGCCCCCAGGCGTCATCCAGAAGATGTTCGACGAGGCCCAGCGCGTTCTTCGCCCGGGTGGTTTGATGATCCATAGCGTCAACTGCGGCGATCATTATGCCTATTTTGACAAAAAGATCACCTTTATCAATTATCTCACCTACCCCGAAGACCAGTGGCGCTTCTGGGATAACCAGTTGCTCTACCAGAATCGCCTGCGCCCGAGCGATTTTATCAAGATGGCCGAGCAGGCCGGGTTTCGCATCGTGCTGCGCAAACAGAAGCCGCGGCCCGCGCTCCTGGAATTGCTCCCCACGCTGAACATCGCTCCCGAATTTCGCGGCTATTCCCCAGAGGAACTCTGCACCACCTCCATCGACTTCGTCGCCCAGAAACCCGCCTGACTCCGCTCCCCCTGACTTCTTCTCCCTCCCCGCTCCCTTCCCCACCGCGGGGTTTACACCCCGAGCCTCGCCCTCGTTCCGTTTTGGCGAAATCGGACAAAATTATCCTCTTGTCTGGACAACACCTCACCGATAGAATAGGATAACGACATGCGATTATCCTACGGAGGCGATCATGTTGACGCGAACCGGGTTACATGCTGTCCGCGCGCTTCTCGCCCTGGCCCGCCTGCCCGAAGGCGCCTTTGCCGGAGCCGCCCACATCGCCTCCACCATCGGCGCCCCTCAGAATTATCTCGGCAAACTCCTCAAGAACTTCATCGCCGAGGGCCTCGTTGAATCCCAGAAGGGCCTGGGCGGAGGGTTTCGCCTCGCGCGCTCCCCCGAAACCATCTCCCTCTTCGATATCCTTGAACCGATCGAACATGTGAGCCGCTGGTCGGGGTGCATCCTCGGCCAGCCCGAGTGCCGCGACGATGCCCAGTGTGCCATCCACGATCAATGGAAAAAGGTCCGCAATAACTATCTGCACATGCTCACCCACACCACCCTCGCCGACCTCCTTCGTCGTGAAAACACCCCTGCGGGCATCGGCTGAGGGGTTGCCTTCACCGTTAAATCGGATAATCGTATGCGATTATCGCAAGAGGAGTTTCTCCCATGGCTGTTCTCCCTGACTCGCTCGATGGCCAGATCCTGCTCCCCGACTTGCTGCGCCAGGCCCCGCACCTTCGCCCCATTCTGGATCGCCATGGCTTGCACGGCTGTGGCGGACCCGAGGGCCCGGTGGAATCGCTCGCGTTCTTCGCCCGGGCGCATGAGGTCCCCCTCGAAACCCTGCTGGGAGAGATCCGCCAGGCCCTCGCCTCGCCCACGCCGCCCTCTCTCCCCGCCGAGCCCACCCTGTCCCTGGCCGATACCATCTATCGACCGTTCTTCAAGGCCGGCATCGCCGTGGTGCTGAGCCTCGGCGCCGTCTGGGGCGCGTTCCTCCTCCTCCGCATCGGCTTCGGCGGAACCTTCAGCGCGGCGGGGTTGCACGAGATCAACGCGCACGGCCACGCCCAGATCTTCGGCTGGGTCGGGTTGTTTGTCATGGGCTTCGCCTACCAGGCGTTTCCCCGCTTCAAGCACACCACCCTGGCCCACCCGCGCCTCGCCTACCTCAGCCTCTGGCTGATGACCACCGGCCTGGTGCTGCGTGCACTGCTCGAACCGCTGGCAACCGCGCGCCCCTGGCTGATTGGGCTGGCCCTCGTCGCCTCGACCCTGGAAATCGGAGCCATCTCCCTCTTTGCCTGGATTATTGGTGCCACCTGGCGCGCCTCCGGCAAACCGCTCGCACCCCACGACTATTACATCCTGAGCGCCCTCGGTTGGTTTGTGGTGCAGGCGATCTACGACGCGCTCTACCTGGCGGCCACTCTCACCACCACGGAGCACGGCCCCCTGGTCGACCTGGTCGCGACCTGGCAGGGCCCCTTGCGCGAAATCCAGATTCATGGCTTCGCCCTGCTGATGATCCTCGGCGTCAGCCAGCGCATCTTTCACCACTTTTACGGCCTTCCGCTCCCCAGCCCGACGCTCTCCCGGGTGGGGGTGGTCGTTCTCAACGTCGCCCTCGTCGGCGAGGTCACCGGCTCACTGTTGATGCGTTCTCACGGCCACGCCTGGGCCGGCCTGTGGTATGCCTCCATCCTCGTGCTGGCAGGGATGGTGCTTACCCTGGTGTGGAACTGGCGTTTGTTTGCTCGTGCGGAAAACCCCGATCGCACCCTCAAGTTCCTGCGTGCCGCCTATCTCTGGTTGCTGGTGTCGCTGGCCATGCTGGTGCTTCTGCCGGTCTACCAGTTCCTGGTGCTCCCTGCCTGGGCGTCCGAGAGTGCCTCTGCACACATGGGCTTCTCCCACGCATACTACGGCGCCATCCGCCATGCCATCACCGTCGGTTTCGTCAGCCTGATGATTGTGGGCGTGGCCTCCCGCGTGGTGCCCACTCTCAACGGCATCGACGGCCACACCCTGTCCTCGTTGTGGCTTCCCTTCAGCCTTTTGAATCTGGGCTGTGCCTTGCGCGTGAGCGGACAGGTGCTGACAGACTTCACTCCGTTCGCCTTTCCCCTCGCCGGCGTCAGTGGCACGTTGGAGGTGCTCGGTCTCCTCCTCTGGGGCGTTCCCCTCTGGCGTCTGATGAGCCGGGGGTCCGCACACGCGCTTGCCCAGGTACACTCCCTCCAACCTGGGGAACCGATTCGAGGGGATCATCGCGTGGGAGCGGTGCTGGAATGCTACCCGCAGTTGCTCTCCACGTTCCTCGCCGCCGGATTCACCCCGTTGCAGAATCCGCTCCTGCGTCGATACCTGGCCGGCCGCGTGAGCATCCACGAGGCCTGTCGAACCATGGCGGTCGAGGAAGTCGCTTTTCTGGAGTCGCTCAATCGTGCCATCGGCACGACTCACCCCGGTCGATTGTCTCTCCCCGTTCTGCAATCCCCGTGAAGAAGGATCCCATCATGCAAGCCACGAACGTTCTGATGAGTGAACATCGCGTGATCGAACAGGTGCTGAACTGCCTGGAACAACTCAGCGTAGAAACCATGCGCACGGGGCGACTCGATCGGACTCCCGCGCAGCAGATCCTCGAGTTTTTCCGGCAATTCGCCGATCGCTGCCACCATGGCAAGGAAGAAGACCTCCTCTTTCCCTTGCTGGAAACCCGCGGTTTATCGCGCGAAGGAGGCCCCACGGGAGTCATGCTCGCCGAGCACGAGGCGGGTCGGGCTTCCCTGCGCGGGATGGCCACCCATCTGCTGCAGGCGGCCGAGGGCAATGCCACCGCCTGTCAGCACTTCGTTGCCCACGCCCGTGACTACCTCGATCTGCTCCGTCAGCACATCTGGAAGGAGGAGAATCGCCTCTTTGTCATGGCCAGCCGGGTGCTGAGCGATACCGACCAGACCCAGCTGCTCACCCAGTTTCACGCCATCGAACAGGACGAGATGGGAAAAGGCACCCACGAATACTATCTGGGTCTGGCCAACGCCCTGGCCGATCGTTTTCAGGTGCCTCACGTTCAGCACACAGCGACCCCCTGCTGTCATCACTAGGAACACATCTTCTTCACTGTACAAGCAAAAGGAGACCTCCCATGGCACTTCCACACGCAACCTCGGGCGAAGTGATTTCTCTCCCCCCGCTGGGATCCGCGCTTCCCCAGGCCCGCACGATCACCCTGGTCAAGAGCGACACCCTCGAACTCCTTCGCGTCGTGGTGCCGGCAGGGAAGGAGATTCCCCCACACCAGGTCGCCGGAGACATTACCATTCATTGCCTGGAAGGGGTACTCGAAGTGGATCTCGACAACGAAACCCGAACCGTGCGGGCCGGCGAGTTGCTCTATCTGCAAGGCAACCAGTCGCACGCGCTGCGCGGCATCGAGAACAGCACCGCTCTCGTCACCATCCTGCTTCGTTAAGCGCTCCTCCTGCGCACACGACCAGGGCCTGTCTCCTGCCGGGATGCCCCCCAATCCCGAGCAAGCACAGGCCCGGATCGTTTTGACATCCAGCCGTCAATCAATCAGGCGCAGCTGTCCAGGCGCCGGATCGATCGAAACCAGCATCGGACGCGTCATGTGCGGAAACGAAACGATGGCCTGCCCCGGCGCCAGGCCGGGCAGACGATTCCACAACCCCGCATCGATCCCGCTGATCGTTTTCTGCAAGGTGCTGGCCACCTGGGGATCGCTGATCTTGTGCAGAATGTAGCTGTTGACCAGGCCAAAGATCTGGCGCGGCAAGTGCTGGGGCAACTGGGTGACAAAGACCAACCCCAACCAGCGCTTGCGTCCGCGCTTGGCAATGCGCGCCACCTGCTGATAAAGAATCGGCGTTTTCTCGATCCGTTCCGCGCTCAGGAATTCGTGGGCTTCCTCGATAATCAGGAGCACGCGTGGAGGCGGAGCCACCTCGTTGCCACCGCCCCGCTGCTGTTCATACTCGGTGTAGGTGTTCTCCTGCGCTTCCTGAATTCCTCGTAAAAGATCGGCGATCACGATATTGGTGAGTTCGGTCATCCCGCTATCGGACAGATCGATCACCGACAGGTGCCCCGGTTTGAGCAGCGACGCGTGGCGCAGCAGCTGGACTTCATTGCTGCGTTGATCGAAGATCTTCAGACGCTGCAACCGCCACAGAACACTGCGCACCTTCCCCCACGAACTCGCGCTCTGCAGACTCTTTTTGTCCACGTGTTTTGTCAGCGAATCTATCCCCTCGGGGGTTTTCAGCTCCTTGCAGAACGGCCGGAATTCGCTTTTGCTGACAACGGAGTAGCAGTAGGTGACGACATCGAGAAGCAGGGGCAACGTCATGCGCGGATAGCCCCGTTCAAACTCGTCGAGTTGCAACAGAAATTGCTCGTCGCTGTCACGTTCTTCCTTCGAGGCGGTCCCGCGCGGGAAGGTGCCCGTATCACGCAGCACCCCCTTGGCAAGGTCATACGCGTAGAGAAAACGTTCACTCTGCGGATCGTTTAACTCCAGCATCTCGATGATGGTGTAGGGCGAAAGGTGGGCGAACTGGAGCGAAAACTGCTGGCGGGCCGGATGGTCCGGGTTGGCGGTCTCGCGGTTGACCAGGTGATAGAGCGTCATGCTCCCCGCCGGCAACCCGCGTGGTTCCAGCCCTCGTTCGCTCAGAGAGGCACGCATGCGGGCATCGGTGGTCGGCTGATGCAGGTGGGTATACTCCCCCTCGACATCGAGCAGCACCACCGCCATCCCGGCCGCCTGCGCCTGGCAGATCAGCTCCGCCACCGTCGTGGATTTTCCGCTCCCGGTGGTCCCCAGAATGGCGGTGTGGCGCGGCAAGACCGACTTCATCTGCGACGGGATCCCCACGGGAAGTTGCTCATGGCCCACGGCCAGCCCCAGGCGCAGATCCCCCGCACTTTTCAGGACCGCCATCGATTCCTTCTCGTCGAGGCGATAAACCGGGCTGTGCGGCAAGGGGCGCAGACGCGGGGGACTCAGAGTCCCGTCGGCAAGTTCCTCCCCCATCAGTGTCACCTGAACACGGCCATGAAACGAGGGGAGATAATCCCCGCCGCGCGTCGCCACCGTGACCAGGATATTGGAATCCGCCCGCAGACTATCCGGCTCGGCGAAGGGCCCCGCAGTCACCACTCCCAGGTAGCGACGCTGATCGCCCCGACTGATGATGCGCACCAGCGACTGCGCCGGCGCCATCTGCAGCTTGTCGCGGCCCAGCAACACCGTGATGGAATTGTCCTCGCTCCCCGGCTGATCGAACATGGTCGCCCCAATGCTGCCATCCGGGGCAGGGAGCGCACCCCGCGCACGCGTTTCCTGAAAATCACGTTCCAGACGACTTTGCACATCGGCAGAAGAGCGAACTCCCTCGGGAGGGGGCACCATCGTCATCGTGGCAACTCCTGTGCGGGGAAAAAGGGTCCGCGCCCCGGCCTCTCGCGGAGAGACCGGGGCGGACCAGGAACCGCCCTCCCTCGTCCGCAGACAAAGGGAGGGGGCGGGTGGGCGCACCCCGTTAGCGCGACCCCACCTCGGCCGGGGTCAAATACTGGAACGGCACGCCATGCGCCGCATAGGCCGTCTCGGCCAGGCTCTGTAAACTCCCCCCGCCATAGACGTGGCGACATACCTGGCTGGCCAGATCGATCAACTGCGGAAAGCCGCGTGTATCGTGCAGAACGCTATCCGCCAGGGCCACGCGTGCGGCAACATCAACGTGGTCCTCGTGCGCATAGAAGATCTGCGGCGGAGAGAGCCGGGTGGCACGAAACACGCCCACAACCACCCTGGGTGCCACCTCGTCGCGGAACCGCATCACCCATTGTTCGGGGGTCAACGAGACGCCGTCCCAGCGCTCATCAACGGTGACAGCACCACGACAGTGCCAGTCTTCCAGCATGGGCGCCAGCGCATCCCGCAGGGTGTAGACCACGGCATACTCCAGCGGATGGAGCGCCTGGCCGATGGTGAGCAGGGCGCGATCCCCACCCTCATTGGCGACAAACACAAATTTCTGGTGCTGCTCGATCAGCGCCCGGATCACCTTGACCGCCTCCAGTACCAGATCCGGACACCCCGAATCGGTGAGCAACTCCAG
>JAKOSN010000135.1 GCA_029777335.1 Planctomycetota bacterium | reverse complement strand
TTGATCAGGCCGCCAGCACCTGGATCTTCTTTGCCGACGCCTGCATGAGCGATCATCTCCTTGGGTTCAAGATGAACGCTGAACAGGTGCAGTCGTTCAATGCCGTCTTTATCCTGATCTTCCTCCCCCTGGTGACGATCCTGCTCAAGCGCCTGATCGACAAGGGCTATCGCATCCGGGCCACCGACAAGATGCTCGTTGGCTTTGTCCTGACGGCGACCTGCATGGGAATCATGGCTCTGGCAGCCCTGTTGGCGGGAACGGCCGACCTGCGCCCCGCCATCGCCGAGGGCGTCAAGGAGGCGACTCCCCTCTCGGTCGTGATCGCGGGCAAGGGAGAACCGATCACCATCCAGAAGCCCATGAAAGTGATGGTGGACGGGCCAGACACCGTCAAGATAACACTCGCCAAGGAGAAACTCCCGGACTCCAACCCCGAGGTGATTGTTCAGGAGGCGTACGCCATCACTGGCAAGGGGGTGCTTAAACTGGTCGCCACCAAAACCGACGCCAAGGGAGAGCCGACCGCGCTCGCCGTGGAAGGGGAAATCGCCAAGGTCGAGCAGACCATCAAACGCAGTGATCAGGAGGACCCCACCAGGAAAACGCTCGTCGAGGGGGCGGCAACGGTCGGCATCAGCGGAGAGATGAACGTCAGCGAGCGCTGGTTTGTCGCTCCGGACAAGCAGGTGACCATCGGCTGGCAGGTGTTTGCGTACCTGGTTATCACCATTGCCGAAATTCTCATCTCGGTGACCGGGCTGGAACTGGCCTATGCGGCAGCCCCCAAGTCGATGACTGGTTTTGTCACCGGCTGCTGGCTGGTGACGGTGGGGATGGCCAACCTGCTGATCAATGCCCCCATCACTCGGTTGTACACGCGCATGCAGCCCTCGGCGTACTTCGGCATGCTGGGCGTGACGCTCCTGGTGGTGTCGGTGGGCTTCGTCTTCGTCGCCAAACGCTTCAACGCTCAGGAAGCGGCCCAGACGGCAACCCCCGCGTGAAACGCTTCGTTCTGACCTCTGTTGATTCCCTCCGATCGTCTTGCTTCGGGCGATCGGAGGCCAGCCTTTCTGGTCCTCTCCATGACACGCTATAAATCCTGGACACTTACCGACGTTCTCAACGATATCTGGCTGGACAGCTTCAACGTTGGCAACGATTCGCTCCGCTTGCCAACCACCCACGAGTGGGCGATCCGCAAGCGCACCTTGCGGGGCGGGCTGCGCGACGGCGTGGATCTGGTCGAGATTCACAACGGCGCGTTTGCCTTCTCCATCCTACCCACGCGCGGCATGGGGCTGTGGCGCGGCAACTACCACGGCCTTCCGCTCGGCTGGAGTGCTCCCCTGCTCGGGCCCGTTCATCCGCGCCATGTGCAACACAACGAGCGGGGCGGACTCGGCTGGTTGTACGGCTTCGATGAATGGTTGTGTCGGTGTGGATTGTCGTCGAACGGCCCGCCAGGCGATGACAATGGGGTGCCACTCACCTTGCACGGTCGGATCAGCAATCTCCCGGCGCACCATGTCGAGGTACGCATCAGCCTGGATCCGCCGCATGAGATGAGTGTGATCGGCCAGGTGGATGAATCGGCCCTCTTTCTCAGCAATCTCCGGCTCACCACCACCTACACCACCGCGCCGGGGTCCAATCGCATCGTGATTCACGACGTGGTGGAGAATCGCTCCACGCAGCCGGCGGAAATGGAGTTGCTCTATCACTGCAACCTGGGCGCCCCCTTCCTCGAAGCGGGCAGCCGCCTGCTTGCCCCGATCAAGGAGATGGCCCCGCAAACCCCACGCGCCGCCGAGGGCATCTCCACGCACGATACCTATGCCGGGCCAACCAGCGGCTTCGCTGAGCAGGTCTACCTGTACGAACTCGTTCCGGATCCGCATGGGCGCACTCTGGCCCTGCTCTACAACGCTGCCGCCGACAAGGGGGTATCTGTGCGTTTTCCGCTCCAGCACTTGCCCTGTTTTACCGTCTGGAAGAACTGCCTTCCGCTTGAAGAGGGCTATGTGACCGGCCTGGAGCCCGCGACCAACTTCCCCAATCCGAAGAGTTTTGAGAGAAAGAATGGCCGCGTTCGCCTCCTCCCTCCGGGCGGACGATGGGAGGCGACCTGGAGTCTGGAGGTGCATGACACCAGCGCGGCGATCGCAGCGGTGCAGAAGGAGATCGCCACGCTGCAAGCTCATTCCCCCGCCGTGATCCATCGTACGCCGCAGGCGCGGTTCTCGCCTGCCGGGCAGACCTCGTGAGCCGCGGGGCGGTCAGCGCAGTTCCTCCTCAACCAACCGTCGCGCAAACGATGCGCCCAGAATGGTCCCCATCTTGCGTCCGCCGGTCGCCACCCAGGTGCGCGGGCTCCGCTGCACAAAGAGCGGCCCGCCAGGGGTGTAGGGTCGTTGTCCCCAGTAACGCCTGCAGGGCGCATCGGTCAGCCCCAGCGCCGCCGCGCGCAAGAGACTTTCGCGCTCGTGTTTGTCCTCGTAGACGCGCTCGGCGGTTCCATCGCTGAAATACGTCTGGCCTGGATCGCGGACAAACGCGAGCGCCTGCCGACCGTAGGCATAGGGGTGAATCCGCCCCGCCCGCTCACCGGCGAAGGCAAAGGCCGCTCCCGCCTTGCCGTGCACTTCCAGCCCCGGCATGAACGCCCCGCTCCACACGCCAGCTGCCAGATACACCCAGCCCTCGTGGCGCTGGCCCGCGGCTTCGAGCCAACCATCGCCGACCGCGGTCACCTCGGCGCGAACCGGGTTCGGCTCCAGGATCAATCGCGGAGGGACAAAGAGAAAGGACTCCGGCGAACCGTCGTCGTGCTGGAGAAGCACGCTTTGCAGCCCACAGAGGCGCTCGAGAACGGGAAGCGCCTGGCGGTAGTGCTCGCCCAGTTTCCGCCCTGCCCACGCTTCCTTGAACAGCCCGGCCGCCGCAGGGGAGGCGGCTCCGCTGCGCTGGCAGTCAAAGACCACAGCCTCGATTCCCTGGCGACGCGCATACGCCGCTGCCAGGGAGCCGAACAACCCACCGCCAACCACCAGCAGGATGGGCACGTGTTTCTCCGCTTTCTCTCGCCTGGCTCAGTAAGCGCCGAGCACCTCTCCCGTGTTGCGGGTGCTGATCCCGCGCCAGGTCGGCAGGTCGATGCTGTTGCTGATAAACCGAACCGAGCCATCGGCGAACAGCATATTCACCCCGCCCGAGTGATAACTGCGCGCCGTGGAAAGCCCCTTGTTGTGCGAACCATTACCACAATCCCACGTGGTCGGATTGGGCGGATAATAGTGATTGTAGAGGGTGTTGCCGTAGTGCCCATCAATCCATTTGCCGCCCCGCTTCGCCGACCAGGCCCCGTTGGCGGAAGCACAATCGGTTGGCGTGGGATCGTTCCCCCCAGCCACTTCGAGCACCACCAGGCGCGGATTGGAAGGAACCGGCCCGCTCGGGAGCACGCCGTTGCCAAGGATGCTCTCACTGAAGGCCGCCGTGTTCGAGGTACCATCGGTGATCTGCTGAATGTTCACCGGGGTCTGTGTGAACAGGCCGTCGCCCGAGGCGATCAGCCCGTAGCCAACCATCCCGCTGCCGTTGTTGGCGACGTAGTTGGAGCCCCAGTCCGGGAGCCCCGCAACCTGACCGTTGGCGGGATCGCTCGGGCAGATGAAGAGGTTGACACGGGTCTGCGAGGCGGTCACGTTGGTGGGGCTGGTTGGGGGAGTGGTGTAGTCCACCAGGCGCTGCAGGTTGTCCTGCTCGACAAAGGGGAGCAAACGCGACAGGGCCGAATGCACGAGCGGCCAGGGATTGCGCGCTTGCGGAAAGGCCTGGAAATTGCCCTCGTAGTTGTGCAGCGCCAGCCCAATCTGTTTGAGATTGTTTTGACAACGCATGCGCGAGGCGGCCTCGCGCACCTTCTGCACCGCGGGGAGAAGCAGGCCAATCAGAATGGCGATGATGGCGATCACCACCAGCAGTTCGATCAGAGTAAAGGCGTATCGGGTGTTCCGCATGGTCGATCATTCCTTCCAGAAATCCTGAGCGCAGCGACGCTCTTCCAACTGCGCAGGCGCAGGGGAGCACGATAAAGTGACAGTGCCACGTCAGTCTCCACGGATCATCCCGGAGGCGCGCAGCAGCTTATAGGGGGGTGCGCAGAAACTCCCTCAAATCGCACGCGGGGTACGCCAGCTCCGCGACCCAGGCAGAGCATGATCTCTGTTCCAGGAACGAGCAACCGCTACCGCGCGTGAATGGGAGTGCGCTCAGGCGGAACGAGGCGGAGGGGTCGGTGGAGTGACCAGGAGCGACGGGAAGAAAAGCGAAAGAAGCGGAAGCATCTCGTCCCCCGTGGGCTGCTCCAGTCCTGCCAGCGGTGGCACAGGAGGGACGGCGGGGAGAGAGGCGAGCAAACCACTGGCCGCCTGTCCCTGGCAACGCAGCGCAGAGATGCCCAGAACCACGACCACTCCTCGAAGCGTCGTGGAGTGACAGCAGTCGGCCTGGTGCACCGCGTGTGCACAGCACGATGCGGTTTGCGGTTGCTCCTGCGTATTGCATTCCGGGCAACAGGAGGGGGAAGCAAGCCCGCCCGCGTGCGCTTCCTCAGCGGCGATCTTGTAAGCGGAGGGGGGCGGGGTGTAATGGTGCTCGGCGGCCCAGGCCAGTTTTTCCGTCATGCTAAAGCAGCAGCACGCACAAGCCCAGCATTGCTCCGCCGAGAGACAGCCGCATGGATGATCCATGCAGGGATATGGGGTAGAGGTATCCTTGAGCCGAGCGCACACCGCGGGTAGAGGCAGCCCCAGCGAAACCAGCAACTGGCTCAGCAGAGCAGCGACGAGAACCACCAACTGCAGTCGGTGCCAGCGACAGAATCGTCGAAGCCTCCAGCGATTCATGACGACCAGGGAAAACCTTCAGGGACAACGGCACCAGGTGGGCACCAACTCAGACCATTGTAGATCGCCCCGCGCGACAATCGCGACCTGCTGTCACCCCGTTGTCAGTCATCCTGTTCGCCAATTTCCGAAAGGAGAGGCAAGTTCACGGCGCGAGCAGTCTCGGCACTGCGCGCGACTGCCTCGGTGAACTCCATGTACTGAATCCCCGAGAGAAAATCGGTGAAGCGCACCGGAGCACCTTCGCGAATCGACCGCACAAAGTCGGCCTCGACCTGCCAACCACCGCGTTTGTCGGCGGGGATGGGGATCTCCGGGAGATCGCTGAGCGAACACGGGGCGGCATGCTGCTTCTTGCTCGCCCCCCGAATCTGATCCCGCATCAGGTCGTAGTGGATGGCTCCCTCCGATCCGAGCAGGGTGATGGTCTGCGT
>JAKOSN010000134.1 GCA_029777335.1 Planctomycetota bacterium | reverse complement strand
CGATCAAGCGCTACGCGCAGATGCTGAACGAGCCAATGAAGGCACTCAAGGCGAAGTCTGCCGAGGATCGCTACCTTGCCGCCGCCCTCCTGGTGCTGCATTACCGTTTGGTGCATTTAGGACAGAATCCCAGCAAGACCAAAGCGCTCGCTGCCGCCGAGAGCAAATTGATCATGGCTGCGCTGGCCGAGGGGGACTGGAAAAAGAACTACGAGAATGACTATATGCTGTCGCCGCAGCAGATCTTTCAGTTACTGGATAACAAAATGGGATGGGTTCCGCCCACTGATCCGACCCAGTTTCCGGTGAGTGCGCAACGGTGGCTCAAAGACAACACCACAACGTATCGCATCAAACGGTATCTCGTTGAAGGCGAAAAGGAATGATTCTGTGAACGATCCGCTGCGAGGCTCTCGGAGGAAGGTGATGAGGTGTCTCTTTCTGTGTCTGGTAATGGGAGGGATGGTTGCCCCGGTGTCCGCTGTATGTGGCGATATGATCGCCCCAGCACCGATCCCCGAACGTATGGGGCGGGCGGATGTCGTGGTCGTTGGCAAGGTCACCTCGATCGAGGAAAAAACGGTCAAGGCGGCTCCCTTCTGGGGCGGGACTCCTGTGGAGTTCAAAATTGGGGTGGTCAAGATCGAGCAGCAATTCAAGGGACAGAAGGGAGTCACTCACCTCAAGGTGGCTTTTCTGCCACCTTTCCCAGGTGGCACGCGAATCTCTCGGCCCGCTACCCATCTCGCCGTGGGGCAGGAGGTGCTTCTGTTTTTGACCAAACACCCCGACGAATCGTTCTACCTGATGCCGATGTATTTTGATCTGGTGGAGAAACAACGTGCCCTTGACTTCGACAAGCAGGTGACAATGGCGCGACAGTGCGGGAAGTTGCTTGCCGAACCGGAGAAAGGATTGCAGGCGAAGGAGGCGACCGAACGCATGCTCACTGCGGCGATGCTCCTGGTGCAGTATCGCCAACCCCCACCGTACCTGACCGGGAAGAAGGTGCGCTGGGAGCCCATTCCGGTCGAGCAGAGCAAACGCATCCTGCACATCCTGGCGGAGGCCGACTGGAACAAACCCGATCCACAACTCGGCTACCAGTTAAGCCCGCAGGCGCTCTTTCAGATGTTGGCTCGCCCGGGCGACGACGGACCCAGGATCGAGGGGTCGACGGAGAAGTTCGTCGAGAATGCTCAGCGCTGGTTAAAGGCCAACGCCGACCGGCATCGGCTGAAGCGCTGGATCGCCGAGAAATGAGCTGCGAAAACACAGCGGGTGAGAGAGGCCACCAGTGGAAGAAGCGTCTTCCCACTGGGACGTCTCTCACCCTGCTGAAAGGCGAGGGAGTCGCACGACTGGCTTACGGATTGTAGGGCACAGGCTGGGATTGTGGTTGCGGAACCAGCCGTGGAGGAGTGGTCAGTTGCGGCATCCCCGGTTGGGGAGCCACCCCGTTGGGCATGGGCAAACCCGGCGTTCCCAGAGGCGGTCCCATCAGATCGCCCTGGCAGCACGTTCCACCCGGAGCCTGAAGGAAGGGGCCGTCCTCGCTGATCGGTAGACCGGACTCGACCATCAGCGGTGCCGGCGAACTGCTGCAAGGACGGAACAGACGTCCGAAGAAGCCGCGCCGTTCGCTGCACGGATCACACGGGTTATTCGAGCGGCATCCAGTGAGTGCCAGTCCAAGACCGGCTGCCGCGGCCAACAGCACCATACGTTGGTAACGCATGTGTAGGTTCTCGGTTCTGTAAGGACCGTGAGGGGAGCAGACAGCAGCCAGCTATCAGAAGCACGAGATTTTTGCTGATCTCGAGTGAGAGTGGCCCTTCGACGTCCAATCCTTCCCCACAAACCCCTCGCTGGCAACCGTCTCCTGCAGGAAAAAGCACGAGCCCGCGAGGGTTTCTCGCGGGCTCGCACTTTCTGTAGCAGCTGCGTGGAACGTAACGTTCACGCGCTCTGGTTAACTCGCCTTCTTGGCAGGAACACGCCCGGCTAACTTGATCTGATCGCGCAAATAGGTCAGGGCGAGGTCGAGCTGCCGATCCTTGAAGTCCGGATTGCTAAACTTCGGCGTCGCCCCCTTGTGGTAGATCACCTCGGTCTCGGTCTGGCGTTCCTCCAGATCGTCGCGTTCCTTCCGCGACAGGGGCAGCAAAAAGCCCTTGTCGGGGATCACGCCCCAATCCTCGTCTTCCTTCCCGCTCGTGCTCGACTTGTTCAAGTTCCGTCCGCTGGGCCGCCAGAACGACGCCGTCGTCATCTTCATCTCGCCCCCGCCGAAGGGAATCACATTCTGCACACTTCCCTTGCCGAAGGAGCGTTCGCCCACAATGATGGCGCGCTTGTGATCCTGCAAACAGGCGGAGACGATTTCACTCCCCGACGCGCTCCCGCCATTGACCATGCACACCATCGGGAAGTCGGTGACACTCCCCTCCGAGAAGCCGGTCAGCTTGCGTTCCTTCCCTTCGCGCGGACGAATGCTCACCACCAGGCCATCGTCAATAAAAAGATCGCTAATGTAGTACGCCTGGTCGAGCAACCCACCGGGATTGAAGCGGAGATCGAGCACCAGCCCCTTCACCCCCTGCTTCTTGAGTTGCTCGACTGCCTTGGTCATGTCAGCGGCTGAGTGGCGGGTGAACTGGGTCAGTCGGATGTAGCCAATCTTGGTCTTGGGATCGATCATGAAGTCCCAGTGATCGTCGCTTTTGCGCTGGAACCCAAGAACCGTTTCCATCTCGATCTTGCCGCGCTTCAGCTCCAGCACCTCGGGCTTGTCCGCTCCCGGACGCTTCACCTTGAGCTTGACCGGCGTCCCCTCCTTGCCCAGGATCTTCTTGACGGCGTCGCCCGTCGCCAGCCCCTTGGTGGAAATCACATCCGGCTTCTCCAGGGGCTTGCCGTCCTTGTCCACATCGCGAATGATCTCGGTGATCAGATCGCCCGCACGAATCCCGGCCTTGTACGCCGGTCCGCCCCAGATCGGCGTGCGCACCTTGAGCATCCCTGTTTCCGGATCGGTTTCAATCTGCACCCCCACCCCGATGTAGCTCCCTTCGGTGCCGCGCTTGAAGCGTTCCAGCGTATCGGGATCGATGTAGGTGCTGTAGGGATCCTTGAGGTTGCCCATCATGCGTTGCAGGGCGAGATCGATGTCCTTGTCGCCCGCAAGATCTTCACGTTTGCCCAGTTTTTCGCGTGCGTCGATGAGGAGCTGGCGCAGTTCCTTCTCCTTCATCGTCTTGACCTTGTCGAGCCGATCGGCAAGGTCCGTGGGCAGGCGCTCCCCGAGTTTGCGGTAGAGCCCGCGAATCGCCCAGCCAACCAGTTCCCCCTCGTTCAGCTTCTTGACATAGTCCTTCGCCACCATGTCCGCCCCTTCGTAGACCTTGGTGGCAAACCGTTCCGCGATGTCCTTGTCCAGCTTCAGACTCGCGACAATCTTGTCTCGCTCTTTCTTCAACTCCTCAACGGTGATCTTCCCGTCGGCCACCTTCTGATACGCCTTGCGCAAATTCTGCTGCGCTTCGAGCTTGGGCATCCGTTGCAATAGTTGGCGCCCTTCGGTGACGAGCGTATCGGTCAGCTTCTTGTCCTTGACGAGCTTGTCAAACTTCTTCAAGCGTGCCTCGACCTTCCCCGCGACCGCCGGGTTGGTCGTCAACACAAACCCCTCGGAGCGATCCCCCAGCACAAAGTGGTGCTGCGCTTGCTCCATGGGAGTTTTCCCGTATTTCTTGGCGAGTTCGGGAATCTCCTTGTCCAGATACTTGGCCAGTTCATCAACGGTCACCACACCATCGGGCTCGTAGCCGTCCTTGTCGGCGGCTCCCTTCAGACCCGTGAGCAGCGCGTTGGTGAAAAGTCCCTGTTCCTTCAGGTCGAGCGAAGTGGAGAGACCATTGGTCGCCAGAAAGACCACGCGGCCAGGACGAAAGGCTCGTTCCTCGGTGCCATCGTCGCTCAGAAATTCCTTGTACGGGCTCCCTCCCAGGGTCGCCTCAATGACCTTGGGATCGTTCTTGAAACCGCGGAAATCGATATCAATAAAGGCACAGAAGCGGCGGCTCTTGAGTTTCCCGAGCCGATCGTCGATATCGCCATCAGCCACCGCCGTCTTGTTGCGATCCTTGAAAAGGGTATCCTTGGCGAAATAGCAGCGGCGCTCGCTCTTCTCTCCCAGCGGACCGCCCTCGCCCACGAAGGTGAAGATCACCAGATCATCACGCTTGGCGTTGCTGGCCAGCCATTCCAGCGAAGCGAGGATGTTGGCCTTCGTCGCGGATTCGCTCTTCAGCTTGGCGTCCGTGCCCCCCAGCAGCAAACGGATGTGATCGGCCGGCACCCCAAGGTAATCCTTGCTGGTGAAGAGATTGTACAGCGCCTTGACATCGTCCTCAGCGTGGGGCCGTGGCTTGATTTGCTTGTCGTTGTAGTTGTTGATCCCGACCAGCACGATCCAGGTATTGGGATGGGCCGCCTCCTCGGCTGCGGCGACGGGAGCACAGAGGGTCAGAGCTGCCAGGAGAACGCCCAGCAGGCCGCACCATGGTTTCTTGGTCATGAACTGAGGTCCTCTCGCTGTTGTGCAGGAACGGTGGAGGATGCCTTCCGCGGATTCTCCCTGGTCCTCGCACATTCTTCTCATTGTGACGGACTTTTTTTCCCAGTCAACCCGATGCTTCCCGCGACCTGGCTCTCGTTACAGTCTCTGCTCCGAGTCGCGTCTGGCCCCCTGCTTCTGTCAAGGACGTTTCAGTCGTTGCTGGAGTGCCCATCCCTGGTTCTCTAGCGTCTGACGATCCAGGGCGGCTTCGAATAACACGGCCCGATCCCAGCGTCGCGGCTCTCGACCCGCGGCGAAGAGCGGGAGAAAAGGCACAAGTGCATCGTCCACATCGGTCGCGGTCTTGCCCCGCAGCAGAAACCACGAGGCGCTGCGCAGTGCATTTATTTGATGCTGGATCTGCTCGGCAGCCTGACCATCGTACCCATGGAACGTGACCTCGAGGCCCACGACCTCGTCAAGAGTGAGGACGGCTTCGACCAGGAGGAACGAGTCTCGGAATCTGTCCCAGCGTCGCCGTGCAAAATCGTTCTCTGGTCGAGAGATACGGTGCAGACAATCGTGATGGATCATCATCCACACCGCCGAAGCGCCTGTCAGGCGCCCGGGGAGACTCTGGAGTTCCCCCCGATGCAGAGGCGGGACCATCGCTCCTGGCGCCCTTTGCCCCACCTCCGCAAGGACTTCCGGCGAGAGGCTGCAGGCACAAACGTACCTGCTGAGATGGGCCAGATAGACCACCGGGCGTTTGTGCCGATCCACCAGGGCGCGCACCTCGGGAGTTCGGGGATGTGGGACCGCCACGGTGTCGGTGGGCAGCCACTGCTCGAGCGGGATATCACTCCGAATCAGAAGGAGATCTCGGCGCGGATCGCTCGCGGCGAGGGCGATCATTCCCTCGCGGATCGTCGACCAGCGCGAAGCCAGGAAAGTCTGGAGCGGCAAAGTGCGCAACGGAGTGTCGAGGGGTAATCGCTCCAGGGCATGAAGCAAATGCTTCTCCGTCCAGGGCTGGGCTCGAATCTGTGGACCAGAGAAGGCGACGATCCCAGCGCTGTCCTGGGGGAGATAGCGGAGCAAACCCGAGCGTTGCTCCTGAGGCGTTCGCACCCCGCGCAGGCGTTCGTCAGGAGGTTGATTCCGCGAATCGGCCAGGCGTCCGAACCACGCCAACCCCAGAGCGGCCAGGAGGAGCAGCCCGCCGACAATTGCCCCGCGTCGCCAGCGTTGCCCGTCCCCGGCGCGTCTGCGCGGCAAGGACAACTCACCCTCGGGAGCAGCGCGCCAATCCAGAGGTTGCGGGGAGGCGATTTCCCGGGGATCCTCCAGATCGCGTACCACCTCGGCCATTGAGTGATAACACACCGCGGGATCATGGCTCAGCAAACGGGTGACAATGTGGAGGATCCCCGGCGCCATTGCCGGGCCGAAGTCCTGGCTCCTTGCGAGGGGAGGAGCGGGACTCCCGGTAAGCAATTCATGGAAGGTGCAACCCAGACCATGGAGGTCCGTGGCGATCTCCCCGTGCATAGTGGTCAGTCCGAGATCGAGTATTTTGATCACCCCATGCGGATGGGCGGAATCGGACGAGAGGCAGAGCAGGTTGCGTGGATGAATGGCCCCATGACTCACACCATGGGCATGGAGATACGCCAACCCCCGTGCCGTTTGCTGGATGGAGGTGCAGGCCTTCGCGACAGGCATTCGCCCCTGCTGCCGCAGGATGCTTCCGAGATCCTCTCCGTGCAAAAACTCCATCGCCAGGTAAAAGCACGTTTCGCCTCGCCCTGCATCAACGAGGGGGGCAAGATGCAGATGCGCCAGCTGCCTGACAAGGTTGGCGGTCCGCTCGAAGAGAGCGATTGCCTCGTATTCGCGCGGAGCGGGGAACGGCACGATCTTCAAGGCGACCTTCTGCGTTGTCTGGCGATGTTGAGCGGAAAACACGCGCCCGGTCTCCCTGGCGCCCAGGCGAGACAGCAGCAGATACGGGCCGATCCGCAGGGGAATTCCGTCTCTATCCAGGAGTTGATCGATCTGGAAGGGAGTAATCCAGCCGTGTTGCAGGAGGAAATCGGCGAGGGTGTGGAGATCGCGGCCCGAGCGCGTTGACTCCGCCCGCAGAGCTTGCATCTGCACGGGAGTCAAGACGTCGGTGGTGCGGAGCCGAGCGAGGAACAAACGGACCGGGACAAGGGGCATGGCGACAACCGCGGCTCGGGCGCCGAGGATCAACTCTGCATGTCCTGGATTCTACCTCAGCGCCCAGAACCGAGCAATCGGAGCACACGGCCACCTTTGCGCCGCGTGCTCCGATTGCCTCGCTGTCACTTCTTCACACGCATCTGTTCGAAGAGGAAGGTCCCTTTCTTGTTGGACACCACCACATCGAGGAGACCGTCGCCGTTGACATCGCCCACGGCAAACTGCGTGCCCACTCCGGAATCGGTATCAATCACGCGCGGAGTGTACTTGATGCGTTTATCCTTGCTGCGGCTGGCCTCGAACCAGTAGAGCATCGCCGGCCAGTCGGAACCCGGTTCATTGCGCCCGTGCGACCACCAGCGTTTGCCGGTCACCAGGTCGGGGATGCCATCGCCATTCATATCCACAAAGTTCATCGCATGGGTTTCGGAGAGCAATTCACGGAAGAGATCCTGACGAATAAAGGTGGGATTCTCGTCCTTCCCACCACGCTGTTGATGGCACCAGATGCCGAACTTGTGTGCCGACGAGCTGAGAATGTCTGCCTTGCCATCGCCGTCGGTGTCGTAGGCATACATGTCCGCGCAGGCTTCTCCCAGGTTCGCCGGGTGGAACTTCCACGGCTTGCCCTCGTCCTTGCTCCCCTGTTCCCACCAGCCGCCCGTGCAGACGACATCCAACCGCCCATCGCCGTTGACGTCGGTAACCCCCAGTCCATGCGAAAAGCGGAACGTCCCCGGGATGATTTTCCCCGGCTGGCTCGGCTCACTGATGGGATGCATCTCCCACAGCTGCGTGGGATCACTGCCTGGCGCAAACCAGGCCATCTGGCCCTCGTTGTCCTTTCCCTTGGGCTGCCAACCCATCACGAGGACGCGTTTCCCCTTGCCAAAGAGATCAACATACTGCGGAGTTTCGTTGCAGGCGCTATGCCAGATCTCGTGCTGTTTCCAGTGACCAGGTTTGCCCTTGGGGTTCTCAAACCAGTGGCAGGGCGCGCCCGGGAAGCCGATGACAATCAGATCGGGGTAGCCATCGCCATTGAAATCGTCCGTCCAGCAGGCGAAGGAGTTGCTGTAGCCGTGCTGGCCGTCCTTGTAATCACCAAGTTTGCGGATCTCATGCATCTTCCAATCAGGTGCCTCGTACCATGCCTCGCCATTGAGGATGTCCATTTTACCATCCTTGTTGACGTCGGCGATGGCCACTCCCTCAGAGCGGAACACCTTGTCGAGAACGGTTTTCTTCCACTGGATCGGCGGCGCGGGTTGCTGAGCAGCCGCGATGGAGAGCGCGCCCAGCAGGACCAGGCTCGCCAGAGAGAAAATGCGAAACATGACAGACCCTCAAGGCAGAAAAGCACTGGGAGCGAGTTCACAAGCAAGACAGTCTTGCCCGGAACCGATCCGGGATGCGGATTTGATTATGTAGACGGCGCGCTCAGCGTGCAACCATCCATCTGGCGCACGGGCACTTTTCTCGATTTCATCGGGGAGATTCCCAACCCCCGAGTGTCCGGCGCGAACCCTTTCGGGGTGGAGGCGCATCGTTTCAGGAGGGGAATCTTGACTTTATTCGCCCGGAGGCGAACCTTTTTGCCTCCCAACGAGGGCGTACAATCCCTCCCGGCGCCCCTTTTCGCCATGAGAAAGCTTCCGGCGCGCCAGGACGTCCGCTTCTGATTTTGCACCCGACGGTGGACAGGTCTACAATACAGGTAGGGAAACGATCTTCGTCCAGTCGCCCTGAATGCGAACCCAACGCCGGCACGGACATCCACAACTCGAGGTCATCCAATGAGCAAAGAACTGATGGAACTGGTCCTGCCTCGCATGGCACAGCGGCTGGATCGACAGCTCCGTCGCTATCGTGCTGGCGAACTCGACGACGCCCAGTTCACCCGGAAGTTCGAGTCGCTCTTGCAACAGCAATACACCTGGCTCGCCAAGCAGGGGATCGACGAGGTCGATGCGGCCGTGACCATTCACGGGGCCGTCCTGGTGTTGAGCAATCCGGGGTTGCGGGCCGAGGCAGCCGAGGAAGGGGTTCCGCTGGAAGTGATCGAGTTCCGGGCTGTCAAGGCAGCTGCCGCCGACATCTCCGAAAACTATGGCGTCAAACCAACCTGGGCGATGAAGCGCATTGCTTCGATCGTCGCCGCCTATGCCGAATAGTTCCCTCTTGATGTGAACGTGTGTCCACAAAACCGGACACACGTTCACATTCTTCTCCCCTGTCTCAACGATTGAACTTCTTGATCAACTCCTCGATGTTCCCCTTGTTATAAGGGATCGCATCATTATCACTGTACTCGACCTTGAGTACTTCCCAGGCATCCTTCTTCAGGGAATCAATGTACACGATGATATCAGCTGTGTACACCTTCTTGGTGATCTTTCCCTTGAACGTGCCTTTCATCGTCAAGGTGGTGCGTCCTTCCTTTTCTGACTTGTATTCGTAGCGATCCAGAGTTGGTTCCACGCCGGTGGGATGAGCCGCCTTGAGGATGGCGACACAAACCTCGGAGACAAACTTCTTCTCCATGTCGCCGCGTTTCTTGAAGGCGGGGGGATCGTCGGCGCGCAGCGGGGCGGCCAGGAACATCACTGCACAGGCCAAGGCCAGACCGTGAAGAAGGTTACGTCGCGTCATGGATGCATCTCCTGGGTGCGAGAACTGAGTGCTGGACCCAGACCCACCGCACAGAGGTTGCGCTGGTGAACAGCGGGGCATCTGGGAGTTACCGTAAGGCACAGGGTAGATCAAAGAAAACTTCGATTCAAACCTTTTTCCATTTTGCTCGAGTTCTATGATCTTTCTCCAGGGCGCGGCCTCTGCCGGCCTGGTCGCCAAAAACTTGCCAACGAATCCGCTCCTGGCGGGTTTCGTTTCGTAGAAGAGAAAGTATCCGTGTGGGGCAGGCTCGCTCGTTGACAGAGCCTCCTGGCGCATGTTACGGTGATTCAAGTAGTTCGATTCAGATCTTCTCGCGAGGAAGCGGCTATTCTTCCTTGCCCTTCTTCCGGGTTCTTTTCGCGGCGCTTTTTTTCTTCGGGAGTCGGCAGCACATGGCAATTACACCCGGTGTGTGGGGGATCGATCTCGGCCAGTGTGCCCTCAAGGCGCTTCGCCTGGAGGAACATGACGGACAGATCGTCGCCACGGCCTTCGACTACGTCGAGCATCCCAAGATCCTCTCTCAGCCGGATGCGGATCCGGATCAATTGATCCGCGAAGCGCTCACGAAGTTCCTGGAACGCAATCAACTTCGGGGCGACATCGTTGCCATCAGCGTTCCGGGACAAAGCGGGCTAGCACGGTTCGTCAAGCTCCCTCCCGTCGAGGAGAAGAAGATTGGCGACATTGTCCGTTTCGAGGCCAAGCAACAGATTCCATTCAACCTCGATGAGGTTGTCTGGGACTATCAGAAGCTGGGGTCGGGGGTGGTGACCGACGGCTTTGCTCTCGAAACGGAGATTGGCCTGTTCGCGATGAAACGCGACATGGTCAGTCGCTATCTCGACCACTTCAAGGAAGTGAAGGTCGAGGTGCAGGTGGTGCAGATGGCACCGCTGGCCCTGTGCAATTACGTCGCCTACGACCTGCTCGGGAAGGGCGGCGCCGAGGATGCGGCGGGCGATTCCAAGAAACATTGTGTGGTGGCCCTGGACATCGGGACCGACAGTTCCAACCTGGTGGTGACCGACGGCGTTCGCATTATCTGGCAGCGCCCGATCCCGCTGGGGGGGAATCACTTCACCCGGGCTCTCACCAAGGACATGAAGCTGACCTTCGCCAAGGCGGAGCATCTGAAGCGCAACGCAACCAAGTCTCCCGATCTGAAGAAGATCCTGGCAGCTCTCAAGCCAGTGCTCAATGACTTTGTCGGCGAGGTGCAGCGCTCGCTGGGGTTCTTCACCAACACCCATCGCGATGCCAACATCGAATACATGATCGGTCTGGGCAATGCCTTCCGTTTGCCTGGGCTTCAGCGCTTCATGGCAGAGAAGCTGCAACTCGATCTGCGCAAGCTCAGCAAACTGGAGCGCCTTGGCGGCGATACGGTCGTCAATGAATCGATCTTCACCGAGAATATCCTGAGCTTCGCCGTTTCCTACGGCCTCGCCTTGCAAGGGTTGAAGCAGGCCAAACTCCTGACCAATCTGCTCCCCCCCGAAATTCGCGTGGAGCGGTTGATTCGCGCCAAGAAACCCTATGCTGTGGCCGCTGCCGCCGCCCTCCTCCTGGGTGCCAGTACCATGCTCTGGGGGAATGGTCGAATCTGGAACGCCTACGGCAATCAGGTGGTCGCGGACGCCAAGAAGGAAGGCCAGAATGTCCTTGGTCGGGTCACCGGAGCGGATACCGCCTTCAATAATCAAAAGGCGGAAACGTTCAAGGAACGTGATGCCATTGCCAGCATCATCGCCGGGCAGAAAGAACGCCTCAACTGGTTGAAACTGCACCGTTTCATCGGCCAGATCGTTCCTCATCCCGATTATTGCGTCAATCCCCAGTCCAAGGATCCCAACGCCCAGTTTGGATACCTGGTTCCTCGGCCCACCTCCCCGCAGCTGATTCGCCAGTGGAACTCCGAAGGGTGGCAAGCGTTCGAAATGCGCAATCGTCTCAGCGCAACCAAGGCGACCGCCACTCCCGGGAGCAAACCGAGTTTCACCCTGGACGACGATCCCACCATCGGCCTGGACTCCCTGGTGCAGTTCAACATCATCGGGGTCGATGCACGCTACACCGAAGATCTGAGTGCGTTCTGGTCCAACCTGGGCGCGACAATCAAGGACAAACAGCAGGACAAGGTTCGTCCCGCCACCGATCTGGATCAGCCTCCGGCCGAAAAGCAAAAAGGCTGGGTGGTGGAATTGCGCGGATACACCTTCCACAAGGGGAAGGAGTTGTTCGTCAAGGACGTCTTGATGGAGCGGATCGCGCAACTGGGGGAGAGTATTCCCCCCACGCCTCCGCCCGGGGGAGGAAGTGCGGCTGCGACGGCACAACCAGCGAGCTCGCCCGGCCAGCCAGAGTCTGGGCAAAAGCCGGCCAAACCCCGCGCTGTCAGTCATGTGGTCCTTTTTGATTCGGCAACCAACAACACCACCGACACCAGCAACTTCACCCGGATTCAGCGCAGTATTCTGCCAACCCTCCGAATCAGTCCGGCGGCAGCAAGCGGAGGAACCGGCACGGGAGAAGGCGCCCCTGGCACGCCCCCTGGCATGGGGGGCGGCCCCACCCCGAGCAGTCCTCCTGGGGGAATAGGCGGAACTCCCACCGGGGGCAGCAAGGGTGGCACCACGCGCGATGGGTGGGGTGGTATTGGCAATACGCTCGCACGCCAGGGCAACGGCATGGGCACCCCGGGGTCTCTCGGCCCGTCGGGCACGCCTCCGGGCACAACCCCTGGCACTCCGCCTGTGTTTGGCCCTGGCACCGGCGCGCCTGGCACGGGCTTTCCCGGGACTGGGGTTCCCGGGACTGGAACTCCCAGCACCGGCCAGCCGCAAAGCAAACTAACGCGTACCGAGTTCATCATCCTGTTTATCTGGCGTGAACCAACCCCGTCCGACAACACCCTGAAATTCCCTGAATCCTCCGGCTCCAGTGGGGAGACAGAGCAACCGACCGAGGGATCGTAACGCCACCTCTGGCCGCTCGATCCTGACCACCTGGAACTCTCTCAACCCTGCTGCGGAGATGAACAATGAAGAAAAATAGCCTTGATAAAGAAGCTCTGAAGAAAAATAGTTTCTGGATCCTGCTGGGCGGGACCGCACTTTTGCTCTTGATCGTAAATGCCATGGTTCTCTTCGGCTCGTCCAAGTCGATCAAGGAAGAGTACGAGACCGCCAAGAAGAACCTGGAAGGGAAAACACGCGGTGCCTTGCGCAACGACAGCTTCCTGGTTCCCTGGAAAAAGCAACAGCAGGAGTACTCCAAGCGAAAGAACCAGGTGTGGGAACAGGCGTGGCAAACCCAGACCGATTTCCTCACCTGGCCTACCTTTGCAACACCAGGTATCCAGGAAAAACTGGAGAAAGCGTATTTTGGCGATGAGATCGACGCACGCACGCGCTCGGAATATGGTCAGACCGCCTACGCCACCCAGTTCAAGGACATCAACACCCTTCTCAATCCCAAGGGAAAAGAACGCCTGCGGTTGCCCATCGAGTTTGATCCACACACCGTGGTCAAGGAGGTGACCTGGCAGCAAGGGTTGACCCCCACGTCCGAGGAATGTTGGCTGGCGCAGGAAGATCTCTGTGTTCGCCGGGAGATGCTGCTCACCCTCCGTGATGCCCTCGACATGGTGGCTCGCTGCGAGGGACCGATCACCAAGATTGACCCCAAGAAGGACGCTCCCTTGCCACCCGGAGCACAGCGCTTCCGCAATTTAAACTGGGAACTCGATCTGATCGTGGAACGCAATGGCAACAATGTCGCGGTCAGCAACAAGAGCACTATCCGCAATATCAACTCGGCACGCCGTCCGCTTGATCTGGTGAACAACGGACGAGGCCTGGTTTTCCGATTGCGGCAAGAGAACAACACCGCCGATCTCAAGCCGATCCTGGGGGTCCTCCTGCACTACGGCGAAAAGGCCGAGTTCAAGGTGTCGACTCAGATGGACACGATTGACCTGACCAAGCCATTCAAGGTCGAACAGGTTTTCGATCGGGTAACCTCGCCCATCAAGCGCATTGTGGCGATGGAAATTGGTCAGAACGCTCAATCCCACCGAACGGTGATTGCGGAAATGGTACTTGGTCCGGCTTCACCCAAGAAAGCTGAGGGCGAGCAATCGGCGGAGCCAAGCGCCCCCACCTCGCCGGGGATGACTCCAAGTTCTGCCCCACCGGGAGTGATGGGTGCCTCGGGAGGTGGTCCCTCGGGAATCAGCATCCCTGGTCCTGGGAGTGGGACACCGGGAGCCAAGGGTGGCACGCTCTCCGACGATGTCACGCCGAACGGCTATCTTGAACGCAAACGCTATCTCCAGATCAACGATCAGGTGCGTCGTATGCCGGTTGCTTTCACCGTGGTCGTCGATCAATCCAACATTCAGGAAGTGCTGGCGGCGGTGGTCAATTCACGCGTGCCGATCCAGATCACCCAGTGGCAATGGGAATATGTCCCCGCAACCCAGCTAGCCTTCGGGAACTCTGGCCCGGGAACGACGCCGAGTTCTCCCCCGGGAAGTCTTGGCCCCACCACCCCTGGTAGTCTTGGCCCCGTTGGCCCCACGGGACCGGGCAGTATTGGCCCCCCGGGTATGGGTGGCAAGATGGGACCTCCGGGACCTGGGGGGCGCCCCTTTGGACTCGGCTCAGGGGAAGACGATCCCACGGGGATGCCTCCGGGGATGGGGACTCTGCCGGGCACGGAGCAAGGCTCCACGCAAACCGATGGGCAAAGCCTCGCCAGCCGGAATCTCGTTCAGTTGACCGTCTACGGGATCGCCACTTTGTATCAGCGTTATCCGCCCAAGCAGAAGCCAGCTGAGGAAGCGGGGACAGGGCAGAACCCCATGCCTTGACCCGGGGCGAATCGGCCAGGCTCCTGCCCTTCATCCTGGTGGCCTGAGCGACCAGCAACATCCAGGCGTTCATGGAACCGTGCGACTAACTCGAGGGTGATCCTCGATCCAGGGAATCAAGGTTATGAAGAAGCTCAAGATCGACTGGAAACAGATGTTTCTGGAAAAGGGAGAGAAAATCGGTCTGGGCGTTGCTCTTGCCCTGACGATCCTCTTCTTTTTGCTGGGCCAGATTTGGGGGTGGACCAGTGGCAGCCCGGGGTCGAATGCCGAGGCGCTGCAGACGCTCGCCACCACGGTGAGCAATCGCCAACGTCAGGCCAAGCTGGAGAAAGGCGATGCGGATTATCCCCCGGAGATGCAAAAAGCCGGGGATTTTGTCGCTCTCAAGCCGGTGAACCCCGATGAATACCGGACGGCGATGATGTTCGACACGCCGCGGCAGACCGACACCAAGCGTCGCAACCCGACGATCATGGCCCCCGATGAATTCCTGGTGAAAAGCGTCCTTACCCAGTTGCGCTCCTATGATTTGACCGTGAACAAGGCAACGGGGAAGATCGAGAAGGTCACGGTGGTGGAAGGGGCGGATACCGGGATGGGGGGAGGAGCCCCAGGAATGCTTGGCCCCACGGTCGCCTCCCAGAACGACTACCGCAAACGTCTGGGGAGCATGGGGGGGAGCAGCCTTGGGCCCACCACACCCGAAGGTCCTCCGGGCGGCATGGGACGATTCGGCTATCCGGGCTATGGCCCAGGGATGGCACCCACTGCGGGGACCAAGAACACCATCAAGTCGATCCCCGTTGATCAGCTGGACAAGTTGGGCCAGAGCTACGCCTTCGCCGAGAAGGTGTGGCCCTTGCCGATGGTGATCGTCGCCGGCAGTTTCCCCTACAAGGCCCAGGTGGAGGAATTCCAGCGTGCGTTGCGCTTGAACAGCCCCCGTGCGGTCATCAACGAGGTCAACCAGTACGGTCGTCGAGGAAAGGATGGGCGCTATCCGGCGTCGTTCCAGTTCCGTGGGTTGGAGGTGGAACGCATCGAGGTCGGTCCCGATGGCAAACCAGTGAAACGTCTGGGGAAGGAGACCACCTGGACACCAATCGACTTTGAACGGACCTACAAGCCCGTGGTGGTCTTCACCGGCAAACGCTTCGAGGAAGAAGACCCCTCGCTCGCCGATCTGATGCCGATCAGCGCGGATTTGATGATGGGTCTCCCCATGCAGTTCCACCAGGATAGGTATCCCAAATTGTTGACTCAACTGGATACCATCAAGAAGACACTCAAGGAGATCCAGGAGAAGGCAGCGAAGGACCTGGTTGCTCCCAAAAGCCCCTTCGATCAGGAGGACTTCAATGCGTTTGGAGGCAACACCCGGCCCACCACGAGCCCGGGCGGAACGGGGACATTTCCTCCTGGCATGGGCGAAGGCCCTTCCCGCCCGCTTACCCCTCCGGGGATGAGTGATCCGTACAACCCCTACGGTCCCCAGGGACAACAGTCGGAGGGGTTGGTGCCGGATCACTGCATGCTTCGCTTTGTCGATGTAAGCGTGGAACCGGGAAAAACCTACAAGTATCGCGTGCGCGTGAAGATGAACAACCCGAACTACGCGGTGGAACCAGGTAAACGGAGTGACACCTATCCACACTTTGCCCGAGAAGAGACATTGGTGTCCCCGCCGGTAGAGATTCCCCAACTGGTTTCGGTCCCCGCGGAACTGCACGTCTACGCAGTCGATCAGAAAGAAGTGGAGGGCCGTGACTACAAGGGGCACAACTCCAGCGAGCAGGGCAACAAGCAAAAGGTGATCCTCCAGATCCATCGCTGGTTGGATGCGTACTATCCGAACCCCAACGATCGGCGCAACTCGCGCGTGGTGGGGAGTTGGTCGGTCGCGGAGCGACTGGGCATCTACCGCGGAGAGTATGTTCAGCGGATGGCGAAGGTAGAGGTTCCGGTCAAGCCCCTGGATCAGGCAGACTTCATCCTGGCGAACGATCCGGCAAACAGGAACCCCCGCGAGAAACACCTGATCAACGTCCCCTTTGGTGACGATTCGGTGCTGGTGGACTTCGAGGGTGGCGACATGGTTTATCGGAAGACGATCAAGATAGGCGAAAAAACGACCACCAAGAACCTCGCCGACAAGGCCGCCACCGAGGTGTTGATCCTCTCGCCAGACGGCAAGTTGATCGCCCACAACAGTGTCGCCGACAAGGAAGACAGCACCCGAACGCAGCGCTTGAAGAATTGGCGAGAACAGATCAAGAAACTCAAGGAAGGGAAGCCCAGTGGCGGAACGGGGGGCAGTCCCTTCGGTCAGCCTTGACGTTCCCTCCCTCGCTTCTTCCGGGAGAACTGAGACCGAGCCGGAAAGACACCTTTCCGGCTCGGTCTCGTTGCTTATCCGTTCTCGTCAGATCTCCACCGCCGTGCTCCAGCCCGGCAATGAGCGCCACGCGTGCTTTCATGACCGAACGCGCAACCTTTCTCCAGTCCCTCGCGGAAAACGCCGATGACGACACGAGGCGGTTGTTTGCCGACTGGCTCGACGACCACGGCGAAGACGAGCGTGCCGAACTCATCCGCGTGCAGGTCGAACTGGAACCGTTCCGCGACAGATACGGTGGGAGCCGCGCCACCGAGCTACGCCAGCGCGAGCATCGGTTCCGCAGAGAGCAGCACTGGCTTTGGGATATGCCAAACGGTTGGAACGATCCGCAGACGGGGGTGTCGCTCCGGTTCCGTCGCGGCTTCCCCGACCTGCTTCGCGGCCCCGCGCGATCGTTCCGCTGGTTCGGGGCGATCCGAGCGCTTCAGCCGACTATCCGGCGTGTGGTTATCCACTGGCTTGACGGCTGGGGCGAGTCCCTGGCCGGATGCGACGGTCTCAAGGGGATCGCAGAGTTGGAACTGGCCTGCTGGTATGCCAACGCCGACCTGGAGGCGCTGGCCCGCTCTCCCCACCTGGCCGATTTGGAAGTGCTCGTCCTGTGGCTCGGTCGACAGAGAGGCGGCCGCGACGAGGATCTGTGCCGAATCGCAGCCGGAGCGCACGCGTGGCCCAGGCTCCGCGAGTTGGTCTTGCTTGACCTCCAGATCGAGAGAGACCACGGTGCTGAACAACTGGTGGAGGCGGCGAATCGCCAGGCAGGCAGGGAGATCGCCCGATATGAGCGTGCCGATTTGGAGCGAATTCCGATCGGCGGGGCGCTTGGCTTCGGTTTCCCCATTGCCGGCCGCTTACCTGATGGACGTGGTGTCCTGGCCGAACTTGAGGGCGGTATCTACACCGACTCCCATACCTTCCCCTCCGGGCTCACAGTCACTACCTACGATGACCGAGGTGCGCCCACCGCGGAAATTCTCCAGGTAAAGCTACCGCCGGCGCTGGCGAGTGTTAACAGGAGCCAGGCAAGCAACCAGGATGGCCGGTACACCCAGCATCTGCGGGACGCGATCGGGTTCGAGCCCGGACTCATTCGCGTACAACCGTTCGGTCTTGGTGACTGGGTAAGTCTCGATGGGTTCTTTGAGGACTGGGCCAGGTGTGGTTATCCCGACGAGCCGTATCAACCAGACATCCCTTCCTGCCACGTCAACGGCATCGGCGGATCGCTTTATCAGTATCTTCGGGGTGAGGAGTTTGTGGTTGACTTCAGATCGCAGGAAGACAGGGGGCACGGCAAGGACCACCAGGAGAGACCTGAGCCATCCCCAGACGATTCTTCCACGGTGAACGAGATCCCCTTTTAAGGCGTGTCCAAACGCATTCTCTCCCACGGCTCTCCCAATCAAGGGAGCCAACGTCTCCTCCCACGGTTCATGGGTAACGGTCGCCCCAATTGTCCCGTTGTCTGGGGAGCAGTCCGCTCTGGTCCGGCTCTGAGCGGACTGGTCATCAGCCTGTCAACGGAGCCCGATCCCCCCTCCCCTCTTTCTGTCGCCGATGGAGTTTGCTTTTCTGTCAGGTTTTCTTCTTTAGCTGCATAGACCCGATAGAGCGATTTGGGGATCGGTGCCACAACCGTGCGTGCATTCTGCTACCGTGCCGTGCGCGGGTGCGCAAGCGTTTCCAGCCTGGTGGGTGGAGAGGGCTTTGTTCCTTGGAGTCATTCTCGAATCCAAGGTCGCCCCTGATTTGTTCCCGGGTGAAACAGGCGTCTGCTCCATCGCTCGGTGCAAACCCGTTATCCCTTGAGTGTGCCTGACGTCTCTCGCACCACCAGATCGTTTGGCGTGCTGAATGTGTTTTGCTCTGTCGTGTTCCCATAATCGCGGGAATGGTCCCTGAGAGGTCACGCAGGCCGCTCATACCAAGCGAGCAAGACGAAAGCCATGGTTGCCAGTGGTTCTACCAGCACCCACTGTACCTGACACGGCAAACTTAACAACTATTTAAGATCTTCATAATATCTATAAGACAGCCGAGCACCAACCGAACAGGCGTGCAGAGGCGTTGACTCGCACGCTCATGCAATCGGCCCGACGCGACAGGGGCTACCAAAGGAGGTATCATCGTGACAGGTTTCTCACTGCGATCCTGGTTGAAAGCAACCCTCGGCACGCTCTGGGCGCCAACGTCCCTACCCCCAAAGCACCGCACAGCTCGGCTGGGTTTCCGGCCTGGATTCGAGACGCTTGAGGGGCGCACCTTGTTGAGCGGATCCCCCCTGCTAGTGACCAACCTTAACGACAGCGGCGATGGGTCGCTCCGTGCTGCCATCACGGCCGCTGACGCCACCTCCGGCGCCGTCATTGACTTCGCCTCGGGTTTGCATGGGACCATCCGCCTCACCAGCGGGGAACTGGACATCACCAGCAACATGACCATCAACGGTCGTGGGGCGAATCAGCTGACAATTAGCGGTAACCACGCGAGCCGCATTTTCAACCTCAGCAATAACGCGACTGCGACCATCACCGATCTGACGATCGCTGACGGGATGAGCGTCAATACTGGCGAGGATTCCGGAACCCTTCTCGACGCCACCCAGCTTGGCGGAGGCGGCATCCTCAACCAGGCCGGGGCCACCTTGAACCTGACCCGCTGCGTGCTGTTCAACAACACCACGGTCGCTTCCTCCCCCGATGTGGATTCCATTGGGGGTGGTCTGCTCAACGAAGGCACCGCGCTCATTACGTTCTCCGTCATCCGCAACAACCAGGCGTTGGGCGGAGGAGGTTTCTCGTTCTTCGGTGGCAGCGTGGGGGGAGGGATCGATAACTTTGGCGGGGGCATCCTCACGGTCGCCAATAGCACCTTCAGCAACAATGCAGCACTCAGTGCTGAGGGAGCTTACGGCATTGGTGGCGCCCTGGAGAATAATTCCGGGCTTGACGACTCCAGCCCTTCGACCGCGACCATCTGCAACTGCACGTTTGTCGGGAACATTGCCGGCGGCAGCGGTGGAGTGACTGCCAACGGTGGCGCTATTACAGATGATGGAACCGGAGCGATGATGACCATCACGGCATCAACGATCCTGAACAACAAGGCGTTTGGCGGGGATTACGCCGATGGGGAGACAACCGCCGGCCAGGCCCTGGGTGGCGGAGTCCTGGTCAGCCTCGGAGGAACACTCAACCTCAGTGACAGTCTCCTGGCAGGCAACATGGCCCTTGGGGGAAATCACTGCACCCTCACGACAGATATCCCCGCGACCGGGGGAGGCTTTGGCGGCGGCCTTCTGGTTGGTTTTGCCCAGGCTACCGTCACCAACTGTATCCTGTTCGGCAATGTGGCCCAGGGAGGTGACACAGAGAGCGGTCCCGGCGGCAATGGCATTGGGGGTGGCATTGAAAATGCCTACAACAGCACGCTCACGGTCAGTAACAGTCTCATCGTCGGCAACGAGGCGATTGCGGGTCGGGGCGGTCCGGGCACAAGCCCCGTCCTGGCGGGGGTTGGCATGGGCGGGGGCATCGACGATTCAGCCTACTCCAGCGCAACCATCAGCGATTCAATCATTGCGGGGAACCTCGCCCTGGGCGGGACGGGTGGTCCTGGCAACGATGGCGGCGCGGGTCTCGGCGGCGGCATCTCCGTGGGCTTCGATTCCTTCTTCCCCTTTACTGATAGCTCCTCGCTCACCCTCACCAATAGCCTGGTCGAGCACAACTGGGCCGTGGGCGGCCAGGGCGGGGACGGTGGCAATGGCGGTTCTGGACTTGGAGGGGGGATGATCATCTTTGCGGATTCCAGCGCCACCGTCAGTGACAGCATCATCGCGCACAACGCCGCCCTTGGGGGACGCAAGGGGGTGGGTGGGAGCGAGGGTACAGGTGTGGGCGGCGGGGTCTACAACCTGGGAACGTTCGCGGCCGCTCCGTTCGTCCTCATCAAGAAAAATCACGCCACAACGAGTCACAATGATATCTATCCTTGAAGCCGCCTGAGCGATGGCCAGGCATTTGTAGCGACATCCAGCCGCGCTGGTTGTTCCCCGAGGGCGAGCGTGGCTGCTTGTCGCTACGAGAACACCCCCTCCGCAATAACCCCCTTCGCACCTCTCTGGATGCAATCCCCCTGGGCTGACGCTGACCCGTGCCAACCCCGATTGGATTCATCCACAGCCAGGATGGACAGACGAAAGTCCGTTGGCTCCATTTCCTTGTGCCATTGGGGTATCTTTCCCCGCAGAAGGGGAATCTTTCCCGTTGCATCCACCAGATGACTACGCTCTCATAAATTATGCAGTTTAAACTGCCTGACCGCCTGATCTCTCCGTGCACAGGCGGGTCCTCGCTCATTCACGCTGCCGCCGACGTGAGTCCCCAATGAATACGACCTCGGTGAGCCTCCTCGAACGTTTGCAGCGCCCAGAAGACACCGAGTCCTGGGATCGGTTCGTCAAACTTTACACGCCGCTTCTCTATCTCTGGGCACGACGGCTTGGCGAGCAACATCACGACGCCGCGGACCTGGTGCAGGAGGTCTTCGCGCTCTTGCTGCGTCGGCTTCCGGGCTTCATCTACGATCCCAAAAAGCGGTTCCGTGGCTGGTTGTGGACGGTTACCGTGAACGCCTGGCGCATGCAGCAGCGCAAGCTGGCAGCAGCGCGAGTCGAGTCGGTAGGTGATGACTTGCCTGAGCCCCCGCTCCCTGATGGCATCGAGGCTCTGAGTGAAGCGGAATATCGCGATTACCTGGTGCGCCGCTTGATGCAACTGATGCGCGCCGAGTTCCACCCCACGACCTGGCAAGCCTTCTGGGAATGCGTGACCAGCGATCGCCCTGCCGCCGAGGTTGCTGCCGTTCTGGGAATGACCACCGCTGCCGTGTACGCCGCCAAGTCGCGCGTACTCCGCCGATTGCGACAGGAATTGCACGGTCTGCTCGATTGACGACGGGGAACTCGTTTTTCCTGTCAGATTGGTCCGTCTGCAGCCATGGACCCGAGTGAGGGGCAGTGGCTGAGCGCTGCCGACGCAGCCGCTTGGCTCGTTGGCGAGGCAACCTACCGGAGTCCAGTATGTCTCCTTGCGGACCCTGTCCCAGTCCCGAAGAGCTGAGGCGCTTCCTGCTCGGTCAAGATTCAGACCAGGAGGCCGAGCGCCTGGAGGCACATCTGTCCGTTTGTCAGACATGCCTCGCTGCGCTGCACGAGCAAGAAATCGGCGATTCCCTGCTGGAAATCGTTCGTGAGCAGTCCCACGCCGCCGAGGACCCCAACCAGGAACTCGTCCGCGCGCTCATCGAACGTGTGCGCGGCCAACTGGGAGCCGTCGGAAAGCCTCCCTGTGCTGATTCGGCTTTGCTTGACCGTACGAACGGTCGGAGGATTACGAAATTACCCAACACGGGCGGCACTTCCACAGAGCCCCTGCGATCGCTGCCGAGAACACTCGCAGCCAGGGTGGCAGTGGACCTCAGGCAAACCTCCGCGCGTGATGTCAGCAGCACGACTTCACTCAGCGAACTCCCGGACTATTGCGATTTCCTGAGCCCTCCAATCCATCTCGGTGAGTTAGGAGTCCTCGGGCCATACCGGGTCTTGAGAGTGCTGGGTGCCGGCGGTATGGGGGTGGTTTTCGAGGCCGTGGATCCCCAGCTGGAGCGTCGGGTGGCGTTGAAAGCGATGCTGCCGAGCCTCGCGGTCAGCAACTCTGCCCGCCAGCGCTTCCTCCGCGAGGCGCGCGCAGCGGCGGCGATCGAGCACGCGAGTATTGTCAGCGTCTATCACGTGGGAGAAGCTCGCGGAGTTCCGTTTCTGGCGATGCCATTCCTCCAGGGCGAACCTCTGGACAGGCGCCTGGCACGCGAGAAAACGCTCCCGACCACCGAGGTGCTGCGAATTGGTCGGGAGATTGCCGAGGGGCTGGTGGCGGCCCACGCCCAGGGATTGATCCACCGCGACATCAAACCCGCCAACCTCTGGCTGGAAGGGGAACAGGGACATGTTCGCATCCTCGATTTCGGGCTGGCTCGCTCGACCACCGAGAAGGGCCACCTGACGCAATCGGGAGTCATCCTCGGCACCCCCTCGTACATGGCCCCCGAACAGGCCACGGGGAAAGGCGTGGATGCGCGCTGTGATCTGTTCAGCCTGGGATGTGTGCTCTACCACATGACCACCGGCGAATTGCCTTTCCAGGGTGAGACTCCCATCTCCATCCTGCTGGCGGTCACCGCCTCCGTCCCCCAATCCCCCTGCGAATTGAACCCCAAGGTGCCGGCAGGGCTTGCAGAGTTCATCCTCCGCTTGCTGGCCAAGGACCCGGCAGCACGACCGCCGACGGCAGAGGTGGTGGTGAAGGCAATCTTGGCTCTGGAAGCAGGCAACCCGAGCGTTGCACCGATGCTGGGTACGCCCCCCCCTGCTGGGAAAGAGGCACGTTCGACCAGTTCCTTGCATCGTTTGCGCAAGTGGCCACTCGCACTGGCCGCAGGAACTCTCCTGGCCATCCTGGGAGCACTGGTTTACTGTCACAGTTCCCCTGGCGCACTCCTTGGCACCACCCCAGGCCAACTCGTCATGGAAACCGAGGATCCCAACCTCGCCGTTCGTGTCAAGAAAGGTGGTCAGCAGGTGAAGTGCCTTGATCTCTCGATAACCAGAGAGACCTCGCTGCCCCCTGGGACCTATTCCCTGGAGTTAGTGGGCGGAAGAAGGGGTTTGAGACTGGCCATGGATCAGTTCACCCTGTCCCCTGGCGACCGCAAAGTGGTGCGCGTGTATCTGGTGCAAGCTGCCACCCAGCGAACGCCCGCTGAGACCCAGGGGATGGAGATCCGTCGCTTCGCCGGGCACGGTGGTCCCATCACCGCGCTCACCTACGCTCCCAATGGACAATGTCTTGTCAGTGGTTCGTATGACTGCACGGCGAAGATATGGGACGTGAAGACTGGTCAGGCTCGTTTCACTCTCAATCATCGGAGCTATGTCTATGCGGTGGCCTGGAGCCCCACCGGCAAAGAGGTCGCTTCCGCAGGCGAAAACAGCCCGATAAAAGTCTGGGCCGCGACGACCGGAGCGCTCCTCTGCACGCTTCCAACCAAGGAGTGGATTGTCACCAGTTTGGCGTACAGCCCGGACGGTCGTCTACTGGCCAGTGCCGGGACCGCCGCCCTGGTGCGGATCTGGGACACTGCAACCAGGAAGGAACGCCACGTCCTCAAAGGGTTTCCCAGGGGACCGTTTCAGGGAATCCTGAGCATCGGTTTCAGTCCAGATGGCAAACGGCTGGCCGCCGTCGGGCGAGACGACAAAATTTGGATCTGGGAGGTGGCTTCTGAACGGGTGCTCCTTAAACTTGGAGGCCACGAAGGCTCCATCGCTGGAGTCGCATTCAGTCCCGACGGGAAACGACTTGCCTCCCTCGGCAACGATCGCTTCTTACGGTTATGGAATGCCGATACGGGTGTCGCGTATCGTTCCATCCGCACCACAGGAGGCATCCGAGTCGCTTTCAGCCCGGATAGTCGTCAGGTTGCCTACAACACGGGCAATGGCACGGTGAAAATCCACGACGTGAGGACCGGCGAAATCGTCCGGACGTTGCAGGCAGGAGAGCATCTGGGACAAATGGGAGCAACCAATTGCGTGGTCTTCAGTCCGGACGGGAGCCACGTGGCAGCCGGGACTGGCGGTGACCACCACAACGCCAGGATTCCTGGGAGCATTTTGGTGTGGTCATTGCCCACCCTTGCGAAATAAGACCACAGCCCTCCAAATGCGAAGCATGGGTCCCCGTCTTTTCCTGCTTGCATCGCTCGCTCAAGACGTTCCCCCACCGAGTCGCCCTGGCGGCACTATCCCCCTGCGATATCCTCATTTCAATCATCCACACGGTGGCCTGTTCCTGGGGCAAGGCAGCTTTTAGTCAGGGTGCGTTGTACCAGCGGACCAACGCAAACCACGGACAACCTGTTCCTGATGCAAAACGACGGGAATGGGTTGGAGCCAGCGAATGCCGCCCGTATCGTCTTCGCAGCACACGAGAATGAGAACACGGGGTGGGCACGTTCTTCGCAAGAACGCTTCGGTGTAGAGCTTGGGAGCAAGAACAGCAAGGGAGCAAAACACCATCTCCCTCACCATGGATTGACAACCTGTAGACTGTGAACCGCTCTATCCTATCAATCCCTCGAGTCGGATGAAAATGCCCCGAGAGATGCTGTGGCCGGGACTTTTGTAACGCAACCGCAAGGTTTGTGCTTGCCTTACTGGACCAGGACTTGCAACCACTCCCAGTAGAGGACGGGAAAATGAACCGTGTTTCAGACCTGGGTATGGCCCCTTCGAACCGATGACCCCAATTCTGGATAAAACCCACCTCCAAAATTTCTTAGAGCACAGGGCGGACAGATCCGCTGTTGCCGCTCAAGGAGCGCCCTCGCATTGAAACATCCCGAACGGGTCTTCGATGTGTGGAAGCTAGGGGCGGTGGAGGGCATCTTACCGTTTACTGCCGCAGCAGCACGCCGTTGACCACCATGCCAACGCCCGACAACAACACCAGGACCGATGGCAGCGCAGCAAGAGGGTTGGATATCAGATGCATCCCTGTGATTACCGGGATGGCGATGAGTTGGACTAACGCCTGAAACGCCGCGAAGACGCCGGTTCCCTCCCACGGCATCGGTAACTCGATACCGTCGTCCCTCGCGGCCCACGCCGACCACAGCGACCCAACGATGAAGGTGGTCACGCCGCCAGCGCACAACCAGTACCATCCGCCAGGCTGGTTGATCGCCACCACGAACAAGCCCACCCAGAAGCCTCCGGCGAGCAATACCGCGAGGAAGGGGAGCAAGACAAGGAGTTGCCCCCCGAAGTGACGGGGCTCTGAGCCCTGCACATCCCGCTTGCGACCCCGTTTCCGTCTGGGCCGGTCGCCACCCTCGCGCTGATCGCGAGGGCCGCAATCACGGCGCGAGCGCGGACGAACGCCCTCGGGCTGGAAGGGGCTTTGCCAACCGCAAGCGTCACAGCAGGTGAGTTCAACCAGGTTCGCACCGCAATCGGGACAGGTGGACCTGGCCATGAGGCATCTCCGAAGAACCGACGTCGCGGCCCATCTATCCCAGATAGACGCCTTCTGGGAGCGCGGTTTCGAGTCTGGGAACGCATCCTACTCCGGCGAAGGGGCAGGAGCAACGATTTTCCCGCCCGGATGAGCCCCCGACCGCCCTCGGCGAGGACCTGGGAGCACCGCAGCAGGCTCTTCTCTGGCACGGCGATCTCGAAATCGTCCGGACGTTGCCGGCAGGAGAGCATCTGGGACAAATGGGAGCAACCAATTGCGTGGTCTTCAGTCCGGACGGGAGCCACGTGGCAGCCGAGACTGGCGGTGACCATCACAACGCCAGGATTCCTGGGAGCATTTTGGTGTGGTCATTGCCCACCCTTGCGAAACAAGACCACAGCCCTCCAGATGCGTAGGCGGTTCTTCACTGGTTGGCCTGGGGTAATCCGTTCGATTTCGCTGGCATTCGCCACGACTGCAACGCCGCTTCGAAGTAGGCAAAGGGCCGGTGTTCCGAACCATGGAAAACAGAATAGCCTTGCGTCCTGGGGGTTGAGGTTGACAATTCTCGCCGACCGGCTAGGATACGAGGAGAAATTTCGGGGCGTAGCTCAGCTTGGCTAGAGCGCACGGTTCGGGACCGTGAGGTCGGAGGTTCAAATCCTCTCGCCCCGACT
>JAKOSN010000021.1 GCA_029777335.1 Planctomycetota bacterium | reverse complement strand
TGCCTGGCTGTCCTGCTGAGTGCCACGAGACGGGCAGAACGTATGAGCACATTGGTGGGCCAGCCCTTGTGAACATCGCCACCATCACCGCTGAGGAGCGAGAGAGACTCATAAGGGCTGCTCGGAGTTTTGATCGCTCCGCCCCGCCAGAGCGCGGATACAGGTCACCTTCACTATCGGGCCAAGGTCTCCGTCCTGGCGATGACTACGCGATGCGTGGCCCGGACTGGGGGGAGATCCTCGAACCTCACGGATGGGCACTCGCCCGCCAGTTCGGCGAAGTGTGCTACTGGCGGCGACCTGGGAAGGATTCGGGCTGGAGTGCGACCACGGGCATCTGCACCGCAAAGGACACAGGATACCCGCTCTTGCGGATATTCTCCACAAATGCTCACCCGTTTGAGGCCGACCAGGCGTACAACCGTTTTCGCGTTTTTGCCCTGCTGAACCATGACGGGGACTATGAGGCAGCCGCTCGCGATGTTGCCGGGCAAGGATTTGGCGAGACTCGCCAGTCACCTCCATCAGTGCGGATACGCACACCATCCGCCGAGGATAGTTGGCCGGATCCGCTCTGCGAGGAAGCCTACCATGGGCTCGCAGGGGAGCTTGTCCGTCTGGTTGAGCCGCACACCGAAGCGGACCCTGTCGCTCTCCTGGTTCAACTCTTGGTGGGGGTGGGGAATGTCATCGGCCGATCTGCGTATTTCACCGCTGAGGCAGATCGACACTATTGCAACGAGTTCGCGGTTTTGGTGGGACGATCAGCAAAAGGCCGCAAAGGCACTTCTTGGGGATATGTGCACCAGGCACTGGCGAGAGCCGATCTGACGTGGTCCGTAGACTGTGTCGTGTCGGGCTTATCTTCGGGAGAGGGGCTCATCTGGGGCGTGAGAGATCCCATTGTCACGAGGGAAAAACGGAAGGAGAAAAACCGCACTGTCGGAATGGAAGAAGTGATAACCGATCCAGGAGTGACCGACAAGCGCCTACTGGTCTTGGAGTCAGAATACGCCGGTGTCCTCCGCATGCTTGAGCGCACGGGCAACAGTCTCTCTGCGACGATGCGACAGGCATGGGAGACAGGCAACCTACGCTCCCTCGTCAAAAACAACCCCGCCCGAGCGACCGACGCGCACATCTCCGTCATAGGCCATATCACCGCCGACGAGTTGCGACGCTATCTGTCCACTACCGAGGTCGCAAATGGATTCGGGAACCGGCATTTGTGGGTATGCGTCCGGCGGAGCAAGTTGCTCCCAGAGGGTGGGTCAGTCCCACCCTCTGAGTTGCAGGCACTGGGGGATCGTCTGGCGATGGCGATCAGCATGGCCCAGCAGCGCGGCTCCCGCCGCTACCGCCGCGATGATGCGGCCAGGGAACTCTGGCGTAATGTCTATGCCGATCTGTCCGCCGATCGCGCGGGGATAGCTGGTAGCCTTCTGGCACGTTCAGAACCTCACGTGATGCGGCTTGCGATGATCTACGCTGTGATCGATGGTGCTGAATTAATCAGGCAGGAGCATCTCTTGGCGGCTCTGGCTCTGTGGGAGTATTGCGAGGCGAGCGTGCGGTGCATTTTCGGACAGAGCCTCGGGGATCCTGTAGCGGACGAGATACTCGCACTGCTACGTGTCAATCAAAACGGGGTAACCAGAAATGCCATCCGTGATTTTTTCGGGAGGAATCAAAGTTCCGACCGAATCACTCAAGCGTTGCACCTCCTCCAAAAGCATCACCTCGCTAGCTGTCGCCAGGAACAGACGGGAGGGAGGCCATCCGAGGTGTGGTGCTTCGCAGGGAGGAGATGAGAGGAGGACTTTCCACGGATACCGCGGTTATCGCGGAGTGGCGAGAGCAGCGCAGATGCATGGTACAGAAGCGACGATTGGCGGGCACTGTTACGCGATATACGCGGAATACGCGGAAAGGGTAGGCGAGGGAGAGAACGATTGAAGTCTAGAGAGGACTTACCGCGTATATCGCGTTTACCGCGTAGCAGGATCACGATGAGCACCAGGGGCGGAGTTGTTGGTTATGGGGTTGATGGAGAGAGCTAGAAAGGTAACCAACCGATCAAGGCAGCCACCCTACCAGAGCGCTGGGCAGAACTACGCGGAAAACGACATAAACGCAGAAAGTCCTCGCCTCGCCGCGCTGGCAGCAATTCGGGCGCGCCTTGATGAGTGTTTGCAGTGGCTGCCCGAGTCAGAGCGACCTTTGGCAATGCATCTGTGGCGGCAAGCTATCCGGTATGCACAACTGGACTCGCCAACCCTGTACACGATGCTCTCCAACTACATCGACGCGTACCAGGTTCCAGCCTGGAAGGAGCGATTTAACTACCCGTGAAAGGAGTTGCACACAATGTGTCCACACAAGACGACAAACCCGAGCGTTCCTTCCGCCATCGGGCATCCAGGTGCCGCGAGATTGAGCATGAGAATCATGCTGACAAACGGAGTTGGATCGCCCACAAGGGAACCAAGGTTTGACCACGACGAGCACCATCTCGAGGGCTTAACCATCCCTCGAGATTTCCTTATGTAGGGAGCAGCAGGTTATGACCGCAACACTGCAGCGCACAACCTTCCACACGAGCCGCCTTCTCGACTTTTGCAGTCGCAAAGAGCTGATCGCACAGACGGGCCATCAACCCGAAGCCTGGCCCCTGGTGATTATGAAAGAACTGGTGGATAACGCTCTCGATGCATGCGAGGACAATAATCTTCCACCTGTCGTTTCGATCCGTGTCGAGCACGATGGAATCAGCGTGACGGACAATGGCCCCGGGATTCCACATGAGGTGATTGACGGTGTCCTCGATTTCAGTGTTCGAGTCTCGAGTCGGGAGGCTTATGTTTCTCCTGACCGCGGCGCGCAAGGGAACGCGCTCAAGACCATCGTCGCCATGCCTTTCGTTCTGGGTGCCGACCCGGGGAGAGTGACCATCGAGGCGAGAGGGACTCGGCACGAGATAAGAATGAAGACCGATCGTATTCGACAGTGTCCGGTCATCGAACGGAACAAGAGTGAGATCGAGGCGACCGCTGGAACAAAAATCAGGGTTGAGTGGCCCGATTCAGCAAGCACAATCCTGACCAGTCTCGGTGATCGATTTTTACAATTTGCTTCTGACTACACATTTCTCAACCCCCATCTGACACTGGAACTCAACTGGTTCGGGACCACATCCCGGATCGAGGCCGGGAACCCCACCTGGAAGAAGTGGCTTCCCAGCAACCCCACCTCTCCGCACTGGTATGGGCAGGATCATTTCGAGCGGCTCCTCAGCGCTTATATCGCTCACGATCTCAACCGTGGACGGGATCGCACCGTGCGGGAACTTGTCTCGGAATTCGCAGGGTTGAGCGGCACGGCCAAACAGAAAGCCGTCCTTGAGGATGCCGACATGGCCCGCGTCTCGCTCAAGGATCTGGTGCGAGATGAATCACTCGATGCCGAGCGAGTGGTCAAACTTCTGGAGGCGATGAAACGCCACGGCAAGACTATTAAGCCAATCGCCCTTGGCCCCATCGGCAAGGATCACC
>JAKOSN010000020.1 GCA_029777335.1 Planctomycetota bacterium | reverse complement strand
TCCGCGAGCGTGGGGTGACCGATCTCCTGAAGTTCATAGCGCACCCGTTGAGTCGGTTTATTGATCTTCAGAAAGCGACCCAGATCAATGGGTGTGCCAACGAGGACCACCTCCGCCTCGGATTGGTTGATGGTCTGTTCCAACTCTGCAATCATGGCGTGTCCATATCCCATCGCCGGGAGAACGGCGCCGATGGTCGGGAACCTGGCGTAGGTGTCGCGAATCGATCCCACAGCATAGGGGCGTGGGTCGACAATCGTGGCCGCACCATAGCGGTGTGCCGCCAGCCAGCCCGCACCAAACGTCGTTTCACCGTGGGTAAGGGTGGGGCCATCCTCCACGACCAGCACTCGTTTTCCCTGGATGGCCGCTGGATTCTCCACCCGCACCGGCGAGGCTGCCTCGATCAGCGCCGCGCGGGGATTCAGGGCGCGCAGGTTATGCCGCACCGTGTTCACGTTTTCCACGGGAGCCGTGTCGACCTTGTTGATCACAAAGATGTCAGCGGCCCGAGCGTTCGCCTCCCCTGGGTGATAGCTCACCTCGTGCCCGGGGCGGTGGGGGTCGGCGACAACGATGTGGCAATCGGACGCGTAAAAGGGCAAATCGTTGTTGCCTCCATCCCACAGAATGATGTCGGCCTCGTCCTCGGCGGCTCGCAAGATACGCTCGTAATCAACCCCGGCAAAGACCACCATCCCTGCTTCCAGGTAGGGCTCGTACTCCTCCCGTTCCTCGATGGTGCAGTCGTGCGCCGCCAGATCGTCGTATGTGGCAAACCGTTGCACGGCCTGACTCGCCAGATCGCCGTAGGGCATGGGGTGGCGAACCGGAACCACGCGATGGCCCCCTTGGCGAAGGATCTGCGCAACGCGCCGCGCCGTCTGACTCTTCCCCGCGCCGGTGCGCACTGCCCCAATGGAAACCACTGGTTTGTTCGCCCGGAGCTGAGTGTGATGCAGCCCCAGCATGCAGAAGTCCGCTCCGGCAGCCAGCACCTGAGAGCCCCGGTGCATGACCTCTTGATGCGGCAAATCGCTGTAGGCGAACACCACCAGGTCGACTCCAAGACTGCGAACCAACTCCTCCAGGCGGCTCTCGGCATAAATCGGGATTCCCGTGGGGTACCGCGAGCCGGCCAGCGTGGGGGGGTAGAGACGTCCTTCGATGTGCGGGATCTGCGCGGCTGTGAACGCCACAACATCATATGTCGGATTGTCGCGGAAAAAGACATTGAAGTTGTGAAAGTCGCGCCCAGCGGCGCCCATGATCAGGGTGCGAGTTGGCAGCATGGGGCACCTGGAGCCAGGGGTGTTAAACGGCGTGCGCAAACGGATCAATCCGCGGGCGCGAATGTCAACTGACGATGAGCAGTGGGCGGGCGCAACCAGCACAGCCGAACGATCTCCGTTTGGTGCCACGCAGTCCGCAACCAATCGGCGACCTGGTCCGCGGTGGGAGGCGGATCGCTGGGAAGGAGCACCTTGCCCGTCCCGCCGTCGCAGACAGCATGTAACTTCCCCAGGGTACGTAACTGGCTTTTCACCGGAGCGGCGGGATCCCAGCAGGTTGGCCCGGCGACGGTCGACCGGGATGGGCCTGTCCCGCGCGATCCCACAGTGCCGAGCGGGGCATCGACACAGCACTCCAGGGCAACGGTTCGTCCTTCCAACTGTAGCAACTCCCGGATTCGCTGGAGAAGCTGTTCCCCAAAATCCAGAGCTGCCCCACCGGCACAGAGGCCACGGCCCCAGATGGAGTGAACCGCCTGTTCCAGCCCGAAGGGAGTTACCAGCAGTCGGGCGCGATCGAGGAGAAATGCTTCGGCGAGAAAACCGCTCTGTAATGTCCGAGAGCGGAGGTAATCGCGCTTTTGCACCCCGGCGCTCAGAGCCAGCCGAACGAGACTTTTTAACCGTGCCAGGACGCGCTGGCATTTCCCCGTTTCATCGAGGGCAGGGCATTCCTCGCACACCAGGGTGGCCAGTCGAGGGAGGTTGAGCCCAACTGTCAGGAGGACGGCGGTTCGTCGGCGATCAACCCCCTCGGCGAGGGCCTGCAGTCGTCGAGGCCGATCGAAGACAAACGTGATGGGCATTCCTGCCAGCGCCAGGCGCACCGCGTTGAGCAACCGTTCTCGGGCGAGCGGTTCAAAATCGCTGGCGGCCAGATGCCAATCGACGCGCAGCCGAGTAAGCCCTTGCTCGCCTGGGGGGGCCGTGCAGACCGCGGCCAGCAAACTCTCGACCAGAAGGGCACGGTCCTGATTCTCCGGGATGCGTCGCTGGCCGACGAAGAGCGGTCCCTCGGCCAGTGCCTCGGCCCATGCCGGCGGTTGTGCTCCGTTCAGATTCAGAATGGCACGACGTCCGGTCAAGCGCAATCCCACGAGAAGTTGTTTGACCCAGCGATCGGCCAGTTCCTCCGCCTCTCGGAGTTTGCCGGTCAACTCCCCCGGTAGTCCGTTGGCCAGAAGGGCATACTCTGGGCCTTCGAGAATCACCCATTCGCCAGCACGCCGCGCGATTTCTTCCAGCCGTCCGACCAGTTGTTCGACGGAGATCGGAGCACGCAGTAAACAGCCAGCAAGCTCCTCTGGCGTGTCCAGACCCGTGAGCTGGATCAACTCGTCGTGGTGCGCTGAGGCCAGGTCGCGACTGAAGACAGTCTGGAGGGTGAACTGGCGCACCGACGCTGCCCGGATCTCTCCCAGTGAAACGCCAGCGCTATGGTGGAGGGGAGGGGGATCGCCGGAGTCACGGGCAGCAGAAACTTCCTCACCCTTTTGGCGATTTCGTTGCGCCTGTCGCGCATAGGTCTCCGCCAGGAGAGGATGCCCCAGCTCGCGCACCACCTTGATGATCACCTCCTCAATCTGATCCGTGCTTGGAGTCGCTCCCTCCAGCTCGCCAGCCAGAAAGTGCACCACGCCATCGGCCAGCTCCCGCACCAAAAAGGCATCGGGGCGGCCACATTCCTCGGCCGCGGCGAACAGCACGCGCGCAATGCGATCCGCCTCGAAGGGGACCAGACGGCCGTCGCGTTTCAGCACCCAGGAGGGAGGGCTCGGTTCCGGGGGAGCGTTCATGGGCCGGCTTTCCTCCATGATCAGCAGAGGCCAGGAGCATCCGTGGCACAAAGGCTATTCCACGGGCACGTCACGGCTGACGTCAAAGCGATGAAAGGCAAAGGTCAGCAGTGGGAACAGACAGATCGCCACAGCGAGGATCATCACCCAGGCAGTCGCCAGCGTTGCCAACCAGTTCTCCTGCGACAGCAAATAGACCACCCATGCCGCCACCCCAGCCACGGTCGCCGTCAGCAGCAACACAATCATCTTCAAAAAAAGATAGAGGACATTGCGCCCCAGCGTTTGAAAATCTCCGGGGGTTGCCATCAGCCGGCCCGGGAAGAGTAGAAACAAGAGATTGTCCAGCGCGAAGATAAGCAGGTTGATCGGCAAGGTAAAGAGGGCGGCTCCCACCAGTTCGAGTTTCACCCGCATCAGCGTTGCCATCATCCCCATCAGCAACACCACCTGCACCGTGGTTAACAGAACGACGGGGGTGAAGAGTTGGCCCAGCACCAGCCGCCAGGCGGGGATGGGGAGTGTTTTCAGCACCTCCATCCGATCCAGATCCCCGCGAAAATCAAAGGGCAACAGCGTGGAGGCAACGATGGAGAGCCAGATGACCATGGCCGCCACCATGTAACTGGGATCGAACTGGTCGCCTCCCTTGCGCGTGGACATGGCCAGGATCGGACCGAGGAGGACTGGACCAAGCACGAGGCCGACCAGTGCCAGGCGACTGAGGCTGCGCGTGGCGGTCAGCGTTTGACGCCAGGCGAGGGGGCCCAGTCCGCTCCAGCGCGGGAGCATGGGGAGGCTCCACCGCGACGGCCCCGTGGATTCGCTCCAGTGCAACGAGATCGCCTCCCCGCGACGAAACCGTTGCAGGCGGGCATACAGCCGCTCACTATTGGCCGCTGCGGACTCCAGATACTGGGCATCGAGAAGGAAGACCACCCCGAGGAGGAGTCCGTTCACCACCAGGGCGAGGCACCCCTGCTCCAGAAGTGTCGCCCAGTTGTCAGCGAGGAAGGTGTTCACAAACGAGAGCAACGGCCAGCGCACCATCTGCCACAGGGTGCTGTTTTCAAGAAGCGCCACCACATCTTGCCAACTGTTGAGTTCGCGATCTTTCAAAGACAGAGCGAGGACCGTCAGGACGATTCCGCCGCTCACGAGCAGGAGCGTTCGTCGACTCCAGGTGTAGGAGCGTTTCCCAACGGTGATCGCCGTGAAGTAGAGTGTCAACAGGAACAGCTGGAGAAACACCAGCATCAAGAGCATTCCGCAGTAGGCCGCGAGAAACCAGGGCGCGTGTGCATGGAACGCCAGCGTGAGGACAAAGGTGGATGGGACACTGACCAGCATGCCAACCAGGAGTTTGAACGCCAGCAACTCTCGTCGCGAGAATGGCCCGCAGAAAAGCCAGTTCACCTCGGCTGGCGAGAAGTTGATGCCGCGTTCGGTGCGCGAGAAGAGGAGCGAGGTCACACAATAGAGCAGGAGGATCGCCGGCACCACGCGCCGCAGTGTTTCCGGCGGCACGATCTGATTCCCGGGGCGGGGCAAAAAGAGCGAGAACAGCCATGGGACAAAGATGATCAGTCCCAGCACGACGAATAGTGCCCCTCTGGGGGTGCGCACCGTGCGCCACAATGAGCGCATCCACCCTCGTGCTTGAAGGCCAATCAGCAACCACAACGCCCGATGCACCGCCAATCCTTTCTTTGCCGCTTACAATTGCCGCGCCGAGGAATCCTCGGTTCGTTCGGTGAGCTTCGGAGACTCCGTCAGGCGCAGAAAGAGTTCTTCCAGTGTTTCCTGCTTTGCTCCGCTCGTGATGCGCCCCTTCAGAGCGGCGAGGGAGTCATGCAGCAGCACCTGCCCGCGCAGAATGATCAGCACGGTGGTCACCAGATCTTCCAGAAGCGAGAGCAGGTGCGAACTGACGATGATGGCAGCTCCGCGGGCAGCCGCTTCCTTGATCATATCCTTCATGGTGCGGATGCCGCGCGGATCCAGCCCGGTCAGCGGTTCGTCGAAGAAGATCGCCTGTGGATGGTGCAGGTAACCACATCCAATCGCTACCTTTTGGCGCATGCCACGAGACAACTCACTGGTCGCCGAGTCGCGTTTCTCCGTTAATTCCAGACGCTGCAACAGAGTCTCAGCATCGGGTTGCCAGTGTTCCAGGTTGTAGACCGACGCGATAAATTTGAAATGCTCCCAGACCGTGAGGCGGTCGAAGAGGCGCGGTTCATCGGGGATGTAGGCGAGGGCGGCCTTGGCACGAATGGGATCGCGCCGCAAATCATGGCCAGCGATGCTGATGGTTCCCCGGGTCGGTGTAAGAATCCCCGAGAGGGCACGAAGGGTGGTGGTCTTTCCGGCGCCATTGGGACCGGCCAGGCCCAGAATCTCTCCCGCCGCCACGGTGAAAGAAATGCCGGCCACCGCCACTGTGCCGTCGTACGTCTTGTGGAAATCCTCAACAACGATCGTCACCGCATCGTGCTCCTCGAAACAGGGCCCATCTCCACTCCCAGTCTATACAGGAGAGCACTCCACGGCGCCGTGAACCCGAGGGCAGAAAAAAATCAGAACGGGGTTGCCACCCTCGGGGGAAGGTCTAGAATGAAATTTCCCTCGCACGAGAGGGAGCTGAGTGAGAGAAAAAAGATGAATCCTTCTTACAGAAGAACCATCTAAACTCTTACGACAATTGTGAGCAACCTTTGTTGCTCTCCTGTTCTTTGACAACATGGTAGCGGTTTGAGTTGCGTCAAGAAACTGAAGAACAGGGCAACTGTCCGCAAGGGCAGTGTTCTGAACTACGGTTGATTGCGATCTCTCTGCAAGAGCCTGAGAAAGAGATAAGGATCGATTACTCGCCCTTTCCGGGGATGACTCGGGAAGGGGAAGTAGAGTGCGTTGCCTTGATGCTGAAGGCGGTGGGGGAACCTGCCGAGGACAGGATCAATGCGGCCAAGCTACTAAGGGCGTGTGGGGGATGTCTTGGCGCCAGGAGGCGAGGAAGGGCGTGGAAGACTGCGATAAGCTCGGGGAAGCTGTCAAACGAGCTCTGATCCCGAGATACCCGAATGAACGTGCACTGAATCCATAGGTGCACGTGGCGAACCCGGGGAACTGAAACATCTCACTACCCGGAGGAAAAGAAAGCAAAAGCGACTCCGTCAGTAGCGGCGAGCGAACGCGGACTAGCCCAAACCACCTGGACTCGTCCGGGTGGGGTTGTAGGACCAACGCTATGGATCTCTGAACCCTAGTGGAAGCCCGCTGGAAAGCGGCACCAGAGACGGTGATAGTCCGGTACACGGCAGGGTGAGGGGACCTAGTTGGCACCTGAGTAGGACTCAACACGTGAAAGTGAGTCCGAATCGACGGGGCCCATCCCGTAAGGCTAAGTACTCCCTGGCGACCGATAGCGAAGCAGTAGCGCGAGCGAAAGATGGGAAGAACCCCTACAAGGGGAGGATAGTGAACCTGAAACCACATGCCTACAAGCGGTCGGAGCCCCATGCTGGCAACAGCGGGGTGACGGCGTGCCTTTTGCATAATGATCCGGCGACTTACCGTTGTCAGCAAGGTTAAGTACCTCTGGTACGGAGCCGAAGCGAAAGCGAGTCTGAAGAGGGCGTCAAGTTGGCGGCGGTAGACGCGAAACCACGTGATCTACGCATGGGCAGGATGAAGTGGGGGTAATACCCCATGGAGGTCCGAACCCACTAGTGTTGAAAAACTAGGGGATGACCTGTGTGGAGGATTGAAAGTATCATCAAACGTGGAGATAGCTCGTTCTCTCCGAAATAACTTTAGGGTTAGCGTCTGAATAGTTGGCATCGGGGGTAAAGCGACTGAATCGGAAAGGGGGCCTACCCGGTTACCCTTCCGAACCAAACTCTGAATACCGATGTACCAAGTTCGGGCAGCTAGACGGCGAGGGATAAGCTTCGTCGTCGAGAGGGGAACAACCCAGACCACCCGCTAAGGCCCCCCAGTCATGCTCAGTGCGAAAGGAAGTTGGATTCCCGAGACAGCCAGGATGTTGGCTTAGAAGCAGCCATCATTTCAAAAGTGCGTAATAGCTTACTGGTCGAGGAGTCCTGCGCCGATAATGAACGGGACTAAGCATGACGCCGAAGCGGTGGACTCGAGCAATCGAGTGGTAGGAGAGCGTTGCACGGTAGGCTGAAGGGGTACGGACAACGAGCCCTGGACGAAGTGCAAGTGATCATGCCGGAACGAGTAACGATAAAACGGGTGAGAATCCCGTTCGCCGAAAGCCTAAGGTTTCCTGGGGAAGGTAAATCCGCCCAGGGTTAGTCGGACCCTAAGGTGAGGCCGACAGGCGTAGCCGATGGAAGGCAGGTTAATATTCCTGCACCACACGGGGCGGTCGAGGGCATCAGGACGCTGGCCGGAAAGGGGACCAGTCCATGTAGATGGGCGGCCCGCAAGGGGGAGGACATTTATGATTCCGAAGCCTCTGGAAGGACAGCCAAGAAAAGCCGATGCCGGACAAGCCGTGTGCCCGTACTAAAACTGACACAGGTAGGCGTGATGAATATTCTCAGGCGCTCGAGAGAACGCTCGTGAAGGAACTCGGCAAATTAACCCCGTAACTTCGGGATAAGGGGTGCCTGCTGGGGTGCAAGCCCTGGGAGGCCGCAGTGAAAGGGATCTGGCGACTGTTTACTAAAAACACAGGTCTCTGCCAACTCGTAAGAGGATGTATAGAGACTGACACCTGCCCGGTGCCGGTAGGTTAAGGAAGAGGGTTAGCCGTAAGGTGAAGCTCGCAACCGAAGCCCCGGTAAACGGCGGCCGTAACTATGACGGTCCTAAGGTAGCGAAGTTCCTTGTCGGGTAAGTTCCGACCTGCATGAATGGTGTAACGACCGGATCACTGTCTCCACGAGCGACTCGGTGAAACTGTAGTTGTTGTGAAGATGCAACATACCCGCAACTAGACGGAAAGACCCCGTGAACCTTTACTGCAGCTTAGTATTGGGTTTAGGCCCAGCATGCGTAGCGTAGCTGGGAGACGGTGAAAGGGCTACCCCGGTAGCTCTGGAGTCGACCAATGAAACACCAGCCTTGTTGTGCTTGAATTCTAACCCCGACCCGTGAATCCGGGCGGCGGACAGTGCTAAGTGGGCAGTTTGACTGGGGCGGTCTCCTCCCAAAAGGTAACGGAGGAGTCCAAAGGTACCCTCAGCCTGGTTGGCAATCAGGCAGCGAGCGTAAAGGTAAAAGGGTGCTTGACTGCGAGTCCTATCAGACGAGCAGGTGCGAAAGCAGGGCTTAGTGATCCGGCGGTGCTGGATGGAAAGGCCGTCGCTCAACAGATAAAAGGTACTCCGGGGATAACAGGCTTATCTCCTCTGAGCGTTCACAGCGGCGAGGAGGTTTGGCACCTCGATGTCGGCTCATCGCATCCTGGGGGTGGAGAAGCTCCCAAGGGTTTGGCTGTTCGCCAATGAAAGCGGTACGTGAGCTGGGTTTAGACCGTCGTGAGACAGGTCGGTCCCTATCTGTTGTGGGCGAAGGAGACTTGCGAGGCTTTCTCCCTAGTACGAGAGGATTGGGAGGGACGTACCTCTGGTGTTCCAGTTATCGCGCTAGCGGTAGCGCTGGGTAGCTATGTACGGCACGGATAAACGCTGAAGGCATCTAAGCGTGAAACCCCCCTCAAGATGAGGTCTCCGGTTCTTCGGAACGAAGGCTCCTGGAAGACGACCAGGTCGATAGGCCGGGTGTGTACGAGGGGTAACCCTTTGAGCTAACCGGTACTAACAGCCAAACGCTTGACCGCATTGATCCTTTGCTCGGGTCCGGTCCCCCCTTGGGGGTCCTGTCCCAGCTCCGGCTCACGCAGCAAGAGATTACGTAACCAAACCGCTACCATCGTGATACAAGTGCGTCTCCCGGTGAGCATACCTGGATGGTCCCACCCGTTCCCATTCCGAACACGGCCGTTAAGCATCCAGGGCCGATGGTAGTGCTTCCAGTGCGAGAGTAGGTAATCGCCGGGTCATTTGTGTGCGGCCTGCAAGGTCTTCCTTGCAGGCCGCACTCGTTTTTCCTTCCCTTCCATTTCTTTCTCCGTCTGGTTTGCCTCCCACTTCCCATCCGTCTATCATCTAGTCAGCGTTTTCCCTGCCTCTGGAGATCCTCCCATGGTGTTTTGCTCCCTCCCGCGCGTCCTGGGTGTGGTCGTTCCTTTGCTTGGCCTGGGTTTCTTGCCCGCCTTCGCTGCGGATCCCCCGTCCGCTCCTCCTGTCCACATCGTGTCGCTGAAAACGTCTTCCATGCCTCTTGATGAGGTTCTTGGCAAACTCAGCATGGAAAGCTCGATTCCTGTGAGGGCAGCCGCGGAGGTAGGCATGCCGGCGATCTCTCTGAACCTGGAGAAAGTCCCGTTCTGGAAAGCGCTCGATACGATCGCCACCCAGGCCGATGCGCGCCCTTACCTCTATTCTCGTGATGGCAAAATTGTGTTGCAGAAAGGGAAACGTGACTCCGGTCAGCCGATCAGCTATTCGGGGCCGTTCCGGGTGGCCTTGCAACGGATCTCCGCGGTGCACAACTTTGAAACTGGCACCCGTGACATGACCGCTCTTGTGCAGGTTGCCTGGGAACCTTCCCTTCTTCCACTCTATATTCAGACTCGGGCAACGCAGGTGGAGATCCACGATGGCAAAGATCGGCCGGTGGAGCCAGCCCAGCAAGGCAGCGTTCTGGTCTCCACCACGGGTCGGATGGCCATTTCCCTCGACCTGCCCCTTCCTTCTCTGCCGCGTTCCGAGGCGAAGCTCGCCTTGCTCAAGGGGCAGTTTCTGGTGCGTGCGCCGAGCAAGATGTTAACTTTTACCCTCGGCAATGTGGAGAAGCTGTCTCAAGGGACCTTCCCCGTGGTTCTGCGCGAGGAGGGGACGAACTGTCAGGTAAACAGTATCATGCTGCGCAACAAACGCTGGACGATCGATGTCACATACACCTTGCCTCCCGGCGGGCCAACCTTCGAGAGTTATGAGTCGTGGATCGGCAATAGCCAGATGTATTTGCTGAATCAGAAGACGCGACGAACGGTGATGGCAACGGCCTCGGAGCTTGAGGATTCGAGTTCGCGCCGTGCTCACATTCGCTATCACTTCGAGGACACGGGAAACGAACGGCGTGGCAACCCTGGAGACTGGACCGTCTTCTATCACGCCCCCGCAGCGATCACCGAATGGCCCGTTCCCTTCCGGTTTACTGAGATTCCTCTCCCCTGAGTCTTCGCCCTTTCTGTGGAAGCTAAGGTGTGCACAGGTGGGGAGCAGCGGAAAAAATTGCTTGCGATCCTGCGCTGGTCATGCCATACCATGACTGTATATCTTGTCATCTCGCAGGTGAGAGCCCTTCTTGCTCTCAGGCGACGGAACCCAGAGTGGAGTGGCCGATGGAGGATGTTCTGACCTTGATTCTCGGCGGAGGGCGTGGCGCACGCCTGTATCCGCTCACCAAGCATCGCTCCGAGCCCGCCGTCCCGATCGCCGGCAAGTATCGGCTGATCGATATTCCCATCAGCAATTGCATCAATAGCGACCTGAAAAGAATCTATGTGCTGACTCAGTTCCTGAGCGTCAGTCTGCACAAGCATCTGGCCCATACCTACAAATTCGATCCCTTCAGCAAGGGCTTCGTGGAGGTTCTCCCGGCCCAGCAAACGAACGAAACTGCAGCCTGGTACTCGGGGACGGCGGATGCCGTTCGCCAACATCTCAGTCACGTGCGCCAGGATCCGTGCCATCAGGTGCTTATCCTGTGCAGCGATCAGCTTTACCGCATCGATTTTCGCGATATGGTCAAGACGCATCGGCGGAGCATGGCGGATATTTCGCTGGCGGTCTTGCCGGTGACGCGCGATCAGGCGAGCAATTACGGCATCGTCAAGGTGGACGACACCTTTCGCATTACCGCGCTGGTAGAGAAGCCGACGCGAAGCGAGGAACTGGACGCGCTGCGCTTGCCCGCAGGGTGGCTCGAACAGCAGGGGGTCGCCAGCCGGGGACGTGAATATCTGGCCAACATGGGGATCTATCTGGCCAATCGCCCCGCGCTGTTGCATCTCTTCGAAACACAGCCCACCGCGACCGACCTGGTCACGCAGTTGTTCGCCCAGAATCTGCGCACGCACTACATCCAGGCGCATGTGCTCGACGGTTACTGGGCCGATGTGGGATCGATCGCCTCCTATCACGAAGCCCACCTGGCCCTGGCGAGCAACAATCCCCCGTTTGAATTTCAGGATAACACTGGGTTGATCTACACGCGCATGCGGCATCTGCCGGCTTCTCGTCTCAGCGATGCCCAGCTGTCCAATTGCCTGGTCAGCGACGGGTGCCTGGTCCAGGAGGGAGCCCACCTGGAACGATGCGTGATCGGTCTGCGCAGCCGAATCGGCAAGAATGTTCGCATCTGCGAGACGGTGGTCAATGGCGCGGATCGTTATGAGACCCAGGCGGAACGGGATTCAAACCAACGGCGGTCCATCCCGGATCTGGGGGTTGGCGAGGGATCGATCATCGAACGAGCCATTCTCGATAAGGATTGTCGGATTGGTCGGGGGGTTCAGATCATCAACAAACAGAAAGTGCGACACGCCGAGGGAGAGAATTACGTGATCCGCGACGGGATCGTGGTCATTCCCAACGGAGCCATCGTCCCGGATGGGGCCGTCATCTGAGCATCGCCAGTTGCTGTTTTCCCTGTCAGGTAGACCCTTATAATAAGGAGGAAGGGAGTCCGAGTGGGAGACGGGGTGGGGAGCGCTCGCAAACCTCCCTCTCCTGGTGGCAGGCGTCGGTGGCACATTCGGAGCACACTATGAGCGCAGGGATCCGGGCGCGCGAAAACAGTTGTGGCATCTCCATTCCACGGGAGACCCTGCCCGTCACGGTCCCCGACTTTCTCGCCGCGCGGCATCGAGGCACTCGTCTGACGATGCTGACGGCCTACGATGCCACGATGGCACGTCTCCTTGATGGGGCAGGAGTCGATGCCTTGCTCGTGGGCGATTCCCTGGGGATGGTCGTTCAGGGCCAACCGGATTGCCTCGGGGTGACGCTGGAGGAGATGATCTATCACACCCGGTTGGTGGCGCGCGGGGCGCGGCGCAGCCTGGTGGTCGCAGACATGCCATTTCTGTCCTATCAGGTTAGTCCGCAGCAGGCAGTGGAAAACGCGGGTCGACTGATCAAGGAAGGGAATGCCCACGCGGTGAAACTCGAAGGGGGCCAACGCAGTGTGGCTGCCATTGAGGCGATTGTGAACGCCGACATTCCCGTGATGGGGCATATCGGGCTGACCCCGCAATCGGTTCGGCGCCTGGGCGGATTTCGTGTCCAGCGCGACGAGGAGCGGTTGCTTGCCGATGCGCTGGCGATCGAGAAGGCAGGGGTCTTCGCCATGGTCGTTGAATGCGTCCCTTCGGAACTGGGACGAAAGATCACCGCGGCGGTCAAGGTGCCAACGATCGGCATTGGGGCAGGGAGCGATTGCACCGGCCAGATCCTGGTGAGCCACGATCTCCTGGGGTTGTTCAACGATCTCCGCCCTCGTTTTGTGAAGCAATATGCCGATCTGGGGAACGACATTACCCACGCCGTCGAGACCTATTGCCGTGAGGTGCGCGAAGGCCAATTCCCGTCCGCAGAGCACGAATTTCGCTGACACGGCTACAACAGGCCGCGGGTGGTTGCTTGGAGGTAGTGGTTGAGCAGAGGGGCAGTGATTCCCTTCGGTTCCACATCGGCAACCAGCATGCCCGCCATCCGCAAATCCTCAAGCACAGTACTGCGTTCGTGTAACAGGTCCAGTGCGGCGGCTTTGCGGAACCCATCCTGCGGAGTGTGAGGATGGCTCCGCGCCGCACGGTCCAGGAAAGGATCCTTCAAGGCGACGAACAGCACCAGGTGACGCCGAGCCGCCAGGTGCAGGTGCGCGACCATTTCCTGAGCCGTCTGAGCATCCACAAAATCGGTCAGCACCACGAGGAGGGCACGTTTGGAATGGCGGGCCGCCACAGTGCGCAGCGCCCGGCCGTGATCCGTTTCGGTGAAGTCGCCCTTGAGATCGTACAGAGCATCGGTTAACAGGCGATTCTGGGCCACATGACTACGTGGGCTTACCCACTTGTGCACCTTGTGTGAGAAGGCACATAATCCCACGCGATCCCCACGTGACAGAGACACGTGCGCCAGCACCAGCGCGGCGTTGATGGCGTGATCGAGTTTCGCCGTCCCGTCCACCTCGGCAGTCATCAGGCGTCCGCTGTCGATGAGCAGAAGGAGGGTTTGATTTCGTTCGGCCTGATGATTGCGCACAATCAGTTTGCGCCGCCGCGCGGTGGCTTTCCAGTCGAGTTTGCGTACATCGTCGCCCGGCACATAGTCGCGCAGAGACTCGAATTCCCAGGCCCCTCCGCGCAGGCGCACCTTGCGAATTCCCATGGCATCGAGCCGATTGGTGCGGGCCAGCAGGTGATAGCGATGCAGCTCGCTCACATTGGGATAAACACGGGAGGTGGCCATTCCTTCGAGCAGATTGCGTTTCTCCCACAGTCCCAGCACACTGCGCAGACGAAGATGGATCGCTCCCCAGGAAAACTGCCCGCGCGCGATGGGCTGAATCTGATACGCCAGGCGAAGCTCTCCCTTGCCGACGATGCGTCCCGTTACCTCGGGCGTTTCGGTCTGAAAGGACAGGGGAAGGGTGTCACGGATCCGAACCGCAAGCGCCAGCGAAGATTGATTGCGCACCAGCAGGGTGATCGACTCCGGACGCAACACCGACATGGGATCGACCACGAGCCTTTCCACGGTCAGGCTTCGCGCCGAGGGGGTGATGACCAGATCGAGCAGTGCGGCGCCCAGCAGGACCACCAGGGTCGCCAGCAACAGAAGCAGGGCTTCAGGAAACGCCAGGATGGCGAGCGAGGCGACCACGCAGACCCCGAAGAGGAGGATGAACCGGTGCGAGGGAACGGGAATCATCGAGGAATCTCCGTTCGCGCCAGGATCTCGTCCAGCACGTGATCGGTGGTGAAGCCATCCACCTCCGCGCCGGGTTTGAGCAGAACCCGATGGCGCAGGACGGGACGAGCGACGCTTTTGACATCGTCCGGAATGACATGGCCGCGTCCTCGCAGAGCAGCCCGCGCCTTGGCGGCAGTCAGGAGCATCAAGCCACTGCGAGGGCTCGCCCCGACCTCGATGCGCAAGTTGCTGCGCGTGGCTCGAACCAGGCGTGCGATGTACCCCAGGACCTCCTCACGAATGCTGCGCTGGCGAATCTCTTCCTGAGCTGCCAGCAGTTCCTTCTCTCCGCCGATCGGACGCAACTGGAAGCGATCCAGCTCTTCCACCCGCATCCCGCGCTGATGGACGCGGAGAATCTCCACCTCCTGCTCCTCGGGCGGATAGGTGACGAGCACCTTCATCATGAAGCGATCGAGCTGGGCTTCGGGGAGCGGATAGGTCCCTTCCTGTTCGATCGGATTCTGGGTGGCGAAGACGGTGAACACCGAGGGGAGAGGATAACTCACCCCGTCTACCGTGACCTGCCGCTCCTGCATGGCCTCAAGGAGAGCCGATTGGGTCTTGGCCGGGGCACGGTTGATCTCGTCGCCAAGGATGAACTGACCAAAGATGGGACCCGGGCGAAACTGAAAAACCTGCTCCTTGGGATCAAAGACGTTGGTGCCCACGATGTCTGCCGGCATCAGATCGGGGGTGAACTGAATGCGTTTGAACGAGCAGCTAAAGATCCGACCCAGCACCCGCACCAGCAGAGTCTTGGCGGTCCCGGGAATCCCCTCGATCAGGACGTGTCCCCCTGCGAACAGGCAGACCAGAATTTGTTCCAGAACGTCATCCTGGCCGACGATCACCTTGCCGATCTCGCGGCGAGCAGCGGCGTAGAGCTGATCGATACTGGGCACCTCGGTGAGGAGAGGCTCATCGGGCGTGGGGAAGGGCATAGAAGTCATCGCGGATTGCTTCCAGTTCAGCAAGAGCCCGGACAAATGCCTGGGGACCCGTTCCCCCTGGCGGTTTTTTCGCGGTCAGGTACAGGCAGAGTTGGTCCTGATTCAGCTGGCGACGCTGGGCGGCTGCAGCGGCGATCACGGCAGGGTCGGTGTCCCCCGGGAAACCAAGCTGGGCGGCCAGCTCGCGCACCAGAGCGTCCCGGACGACCTGATAGGCGTGCCCATAATCGCCCTTCCGATGGAGCAAGGTGCCCATTGCATCGAGAAATTCTTCCTTGGAGCGACGTGTCCGCGGTGGCAGCGGGCGAAGCACCCCAAAACGCGGGAGGTTGTGCCAGACGAGCAACGCCAGCAATCCCAGACCGAGCAGGGTGATCCAGAGCACGGGAGGGGTGAACAACAGCTCGAACACGCCCGGACGGTCGCGCATCCCATGAAAGTACTCATCGATGGCAATTTTGCCACTCCGCCCGGCCAGCGTGGTTTCGGCAAGGCGACAGAGCACCACCGCATTGTCACTTTGGCGAACGAGCTGGTTCGTGAACATCTCGGGGTAATGCAGCACCCAGATTTCCCCGGCGCCCCGAGAGTGGATACTCACCAGGGGTTTGTCGTCGACACTCAGCCAGCGTGGCCCGTGAAAGCCATTCAAGTGGAGAACCACGGTCCCACCTTTGAGGTGCAACTTCCGGCCGTCGAGAGCTACCTCGTCGATCCGGTCGGGATTGGCATCTTTCTGCAGTGTCGCGTGGATTCCCAGCGCGTTCAGGAGTGCGGCGTTCTCGGTGGCAAGCAGCAGGCGACCCCCTCGCTCCACCCAGTGGCGCAGGCTTGCCAGATCGTGCTCCTGCGCCTTCTCGCGCTCGCGCATACGAGGGGAGAGGAGCCAGCGCACTTCTTGCGTCGTTCCCTCCAAACGGCGAAGTCGTCGAACGGGATAGCCAAGTTGTTCAAGCAACAGATAGGCTGCCCGATAGCCGGAGTTGCCTGGATCGAAGCTGGTGCCGACCTCGGTGTGGGTTCGCGTCTCGTCGACAAACAGCGTCAGGAGGAGCAGAACCAGGAAGATCGCGGCGGGTGCCGCCCACCACAGATTCAGCGGTTTCGGTTCTTCCATCGTTAGCCTCTCTCCCGATTGAGGCTCTCGAACAGGCGCAGACACTCGTCGTATTGCTGAGCGGAGCTGGGATGCTGACCGTACCAGTATTCGTCGAGTGTATCCACAAAAACCGCGAGATCACGGCTAATTGCTGGGCGATCGTTGAAGAGGGTCAGATACTCACGGTTGGTATAGGCACGCTGGAAGAGAACCCGCCCGCTTTCGTCGAAGTGATAAACGAGAGAAAGAAAGAGAAACCGGATCGCTTCGGTGAACTCTCCGCGACGGGCTCGCTCCAGCGCTTCTTGCCGAAAATCCTGGGAGAGTTGTTTGCGGCGGGCAGCCGTTTGCTCGTCGGTGTCGGCGCGTGCGCCGAGGGTGAGGATCCGCGAAATGCGCCAGAGGACGAACCAAACGATCAGGCCGAGCAACAGCAGACAGAGCGCGATGAGCGTCCAGGAGACGACCGGGGAAGCCCCAGCCAAAGAGTTGAGCCAATCCCAGAAACGCTTGATCAAATCCTGGAGAAAGCTGTTGTCGCCGGACCTCCGGCTCCTGTTAAACTCGGGACGGCTAAGAATCGTTTCCAGTTCTCGGTGAATGCGCGCCTCATCTGGCTGCGGAGGGGCACCCTGCAGCGAAACAGGCAGCTCAAGGCAAAGCGCCAGGGCGAGGCCCAACAAGGGTAGGAGTGAGCGTATCACCATTGGTCGTCGGTACGTCCTGGTCGGCTCGACAAATCATCATCCTCGTCGTCGTCCTCGTCAGATCTCCTTGGCTGGCGTGGTTCGTTCAGGAAGTCTTCTCCTCCGGCGCCCTCCTGGCGAACGGCAACGTCGAGGTCGAATCCTTCCTTGCGGGCCCGCAGGTCGAAATAGGCCAGGGTGATCCCGATCGTGAAGAAGGAGTTGAACAACACGCCCAGGAGAAACCGGATGCCAACCTCAGCGAGATAGTTCTGGGGCAGAAAGAGGGGGGGTTGCTTGGGGAGGATCTCAAACGGAGGGAAGAAATGCTCGATCGGCATCATTAACAGGGCTGGGGCGATCATGGTCAGCAGGATGAGCAAGAAGACCAGCAACAAGCAGCGCGGATAGAAACCGCTTACCAGTTCCTTGCTTCGTGACATCGCCTCCACCCCGGCGAGGTTCTCCATCACCACCACCTGCCCAAAGAACGCATACCAGGTGTAAAGCAGCAGGACGACCACGCCGACGCCGAACATCGTGGCCAAGCCCACCACCAAGCCAAGGGCGGCAGCTGCCTGAGGGCCAGCTGCTCCAGCTGCGCCTGTTAGTGCTGCCACAATCAGGCTCAGAACGATTATCCCACCACACCCAAGGACCACAAAGACCCCTCCGAGCAGGAGGTAGACCAGGCAGCCAGTCCCCAGCAGGGCGAGAAATTTGTCCAGTGCCACATTCAAGGCTTCGCTGAGCGTTGCCGGTTCCCCAGTGTACTCCCGGGCAATGATGTGCAAGGTCGCGCCCATGCCGATCGGGAGGAGGAGCAGGGTGATGAGGCCCGCAGTTGAGGCGGCGAGGAGGATGCCGATCTGCGTGCCGGTCAACACCTCCTGATCTTCGCCACCAGGGCCAGGGAGGGGGATCACATCAGAACTGAACAGGAACGGGAGGCTGAGCTGGATGACCAGGCTGGGGCCCTGGACGAGCATGTGAATGAGGAAGAAGGTGCCAAACCGGCTCAGGAGGATCTTCAAACCCCGATCAAGGATGTCGCCAACGCTCATGGTACCGAGCGAGAACTTCATGGCCACTTCCCCTTCCCTTTGCGCTCTGGGCGGTCTTGCTGGCACGAGGCCGGGAAGGTCGCCGACCCGCAGTTCACGAACCTCGGGCGGCGACCGTTCCTGACCCTTGCATTTACTTCACCTTGAGTAACTCGACCTCGAAGGTCAACTCGGCATTGGGCGGGATCACTCCCCCGGCGCCGCGCTTGCCATAGGCCAGTTCGGCGGGGATGATCAGCTTGCGCTTGCCGCCGACCTTCATCCCGGCGACTCCCTCATCCCACCCCTTGATGACCATCCCGGCTCCCAGTTTGAACTCGAAGGGCTCTCCGCCCACGCTGCTATCGAACTTCTTGCCGTCCTTCAACCACCCGGTGTAGTGCACCACCACGATGTTGTCTTTCCTGGCTTCCTGGCCGGTGCCAACCTTCAGTTCGATGTACTGCAACCCGGACGAGGTCTTGATCACCTTGGTCGTATCCTGGGCCAGTGTACCGCCCACGGCGATGCTCAGAACGAGCCCGACCATCGCGACGGTCTTGTGAGAAATCATGGCAATCCCTTTCAGATGAAGATGTCGGATTCCATCACGACTGATCAAGGGTTTATAGCGACGGTGAGAATTCCTGGAAAGAGTCAGGCCGTGTGGGGAGAAGGGGCCGCGTGCTAGTGCCTGGCGATTCGCCGTTACTGGCTCAGGAGCGCCTTCTCGAAGTAGTGGCGATACTGGACCACAAAATAATACCCGGCCAGCCCCAGTCCGATGATGCTCACCAGAACCCGCACCAGGCTGCGATTGAGTTTGCGGGCGATGCGGGCTGCCAGATAGCCTCCCAGAATCGAGGCAGCCACCATTACCAGGGCAATTTTCCAGACCACCACTCCCTTGACAATGAAGACCACCACCGCAACCAGATTGATCACGGAGGCGAGAACCGTCTTCACCGCATTCATCCGGTGGATGTCGGTCACGCCCATCACGCCAAGCGTGCTGAGCATCAGAATTCCGATGCCAGCGCCGAAGTAACCGCCGTAGATGCCCACCAGCAATTGAAAGCAAACCACTCCCACCTTCATGGTGCGGCTGGTAGTGGTTACCTCCTTCATTTCGTTCCCCGCTCCGCTCCATTTCAGCAAGCGCGGCTGGAGCATGAACAGGAGGGCGGCCAGGAGGATGAGCCACGGCACCAGGGCGGCGAAGTACTTCTCGGGAAGCAAGGTCACCAACAGTGAGCCGAGCAGGCCCCCGACCAGGCTTGGTCCCAGCAAGAGGAGGATGCGAGAGCGTTCCTGTTGCATCTCCTGGCGATAGCCCCAGGAGCCGGCGATCGAACCGGGGACCAGAGCAACGGTGCTGGTGGCGTTGGCTGCCACGGGCCCCAGGTGCGCGATTGAGATCAGTGCCGGGAAGGTAATCAGCGTCCCTCCACCCGCGATCGAGTTCAGCGAGCCGGCAGCGAAGGCACACAGAATCAGAATTCCCTGAATGACAAGTGGATCGTCCATTGCTCCCACGGTGCAGGCCGAGGTGCCGTTCTCCCCAGGAGAAACCACCGACTCGGCTAACCCCTGGCCTCCTTCTGAATTACCTGGGTGATGCGCTCCTGGTCCCGCGCAGCCGTGCGCACAGCGAGCAGACAGCATCCGCTGGCAGGGAGAAGAGCGAGTGAAAAAAGAGCAAATGCCTGTTCGCGGCCCAGTTGCTTGCTCAGCGCACCGAACAGTGGCGGCGACCCCGTATCGCCGAACAGATGCAACAGGAAAACTGCCCAGGCCCAGGCGGTCGCACGCTGCGCCGGGCTCACCACATTGGCGATCTGTGTATTGACAGCGGGCATGCACAGAAAATAGCAGAAGCACCCAAGGGTTAGCGCGGGCAGAAAGATCCTGCGTTCCGGAGCGGTGAAGCCGACATACAGACACGGCCAGCCCAGGAGAAACCCAAGGCCCGCCAGGAGGGCGTAGGCGCCTTTCCGTTTGAGGGCGAACCGATCCCCCAGCCACCCGGACAGGCCAGTGCCCAGGGCGCCGGCGAGCAGCGCCATTCCCCCCATCCACAGGCGCGCCTCGTCGCCGTTCATCCCCCGGCTCTGCTCCAGAAACCGGGTGCCAAAATGGATCAACGGAATAAGGCAGATGACGGCGAACGCCTGGGCGAGGATGATCAAAACCAGCGTGGGTGTGCGCAATAACTGCAGCGAATCGCGCAGTGTGCCGCCGTGCATGCCGTGGCAGGCCCCCTCCTGGACCCCGCGGGGTGGATCAGGGACAAACCAGAGCGCCAATGCCACCACCAATCCGGGACTCCCAGCGAGCAGAAACATCGTTCGCCAGTCCATGTGCAGCAATTGGCCTGCTAACCCCGCGAGAAGAAACGCGCTGGTGCCTCCCAGAGGCAGACCCAGATAGAAGACGGAAAGCGCGCGGCCACGGTGATTGGGAGTAAAAAGATCGCTAATGAGGGAAGGGCCGATGACAAGACATCCGGCCTCGCCCACCCCGATCAGGACGCGCGCCCCGAACAGAATGTGCTTCGGCCCGAAATCCTGAAGTGGCTTGCTCCCCAGGCAGAGTCCGAGCAGATGCTGCACGCGCGGATAGACCAGGAGACTATCGCAGCATCCCGAGGCGATCGTGGCCAGGCTCCAGATCAAAATGCAGAGTGCAAAGATCCGTGGACGGTTTCCTCGATCGGCCAGAAAGCCGAGCGGCAGGGCGCAGATCATGTACCCGATTGTGAACAGCGTCCAGAGCAGGCCAAACTCGATGTCATCCAGGTCGAGGGCGGTTTCGAGCGGATTTTCCAGTGCGCTCACGAGTTGGCGGTCGGTGTAGTTGAGAAAGTTGGCGATGAAGATGATGGCCAGGGCCCAGAGGGCAGAACGACTGGTCATGACTACCTACCATCGATCGAAGCAGGGCACGCGCGGTTCCGTCTCCCCTCGCAGGGGTGTGGGAGGTAATCTAGCAATCGTCGCCGTTGTGGCGAGCGGATCTGCCTCTTTACCAGACGGCACAGAAGAGGGAGGCAGTGGTTTTCAGGAGCATTCGCGTTGGCGACCTGCTTGCTGGAAGAGGGCGCGCAACCCGGGACGGGGTGAAGAAACCGGCTCGGGGCGGCGCCCCGAGCCAAAGTCAGGATTGGTCAGCCCTGAGAGATGGACCGCGATGCCACGGCTGGCTCCCAGCGCCATCAACGTCGCGTAGCCACGCTGTCGCCGAGCCTTGGGGAGATAACGAGCAGGAGCCATCCCTGGTGCTGCCAGGAGAGGTCCGCCCCGAAAAGCTTCCAGCACCGTCTCGGCCATCCCCAGAGGATTCAGGGCGGTGGTCAGGTTGTCGGCGATCCCTTCGCGGAGGAAGAGATAGCTGGCACTCACCTGGGTGACGCCGACCCGCGCCAACGCGTCAAGCAACGGTTCCAGATTCTCGCGCGTGTCGGTGATCCCCGGAAGAAGCGGATCGAGCGCAACTTGAACCGCGAAGCCTCGGCGGCGCAATTCGGCGATTTGCTTCAAGCGCAGTCCTGGCGGGGCGGTCAGTGGTTCCAGGGCTCGCTGCCAGGTGCGCTCGAGAGTGGTCAGACCAAGGGTCACCTTCACCGTCGAGCGCACGCGCTCCAGGGAGTCCAGAATTGCAGGTCGAATGTAACCGCGCGTCATCAGCCAGGCATGTACCTGGTAACGATGGAGGATCTGGACCACCTCGCGGGTCAATTCCTGAACTGCCTGAACGGGCGGAAAGGGGTCGATCGCGGGACTGAGAAAGACCGCGCGGGGACGTGGCCCTTCCTTCAATTCCCGTTCCAGGTGCTGAGGTGTCGAGGCGTAGACCGTCAAAACCTCATCGCCAGAGTAATGGGGGTAGGCCCGAGCAGAACAGAAGCCACAGCGATGCACACACCCACGGGTGAGATTCAGACCGAGTACTTCCTCCTCACTCCCCAGGGGAGTGGTGTGGAGAACGGGGCCGGGATGATCGATGAACTCCACACGCGGTAAACTGGCGGAGAAGAAGGGCAAGGTCACCACGCCCGCTCCCACCACGGGACGCAATCTGCTGGTTGGAGGTGCGAGAGGTAATGTCAGGGTGGTCATGTGTCATCCTCCGCATGCACACTTTTTCACTACTGAAAAGGAGGATAGTCTCCTTCAAAGGTCCTCTTCAAGGTCAGTAGGGAATTTTCTTCCTGTTACTTTTCCACTGGAATACCTCCCAGCTGCACCGTGAGCGCTAGTTTCTTCCGATCGCGCTCGATCTGCAAGGTAATCTTTTGGCCCGGTTTATATTTGCTGATCGCCAGTTTGACCGCCTCGGCGTTGCGAACCCGGGTTTGCTCCACCTGAATGATCTGATCGCCGGCCTTGAGGCCACCCCTGGCGGCGGGACTCTCTGGACCAATCTGGCTGACGGAGTTGGAGGTCCCCTTGAAGCCAACGCCAAGAAAAGGAGTGTTCTGGAGCACCTGCGTAAGTCGGCGTACCTCCTGGGCGGCCTGACGTCCCTCCGGGGAGAAGGGGTGCTGCTCAACGAGAAGACGATAGCCCTGAAGGGCGGCGGCGTGTTGGCCGAAGCGGTCCAGCGCCTGGGCCTGGGCAAAGAGCGAGAGGCGTTCATCCACTCCCCCCTGTTCCTCGATCAGACGTGCTTTCCGCTCATCTTCGAGCAATCCCTTGAGCAGCTTGTTCGCCTTCTCTCCCGCAGCGGTTTTCTCCCACCGGGCACGGATCCCCTGGAGCAAGGCCACCCCGCGCCAGAGTTGCTTGTCGTCCTTGAGCGCCGTTTCAGCGGCATCCAGCAGGCGCGCCGCGAGTCGCTCGGGAGTCAGTCCATCCTCGGGGGGAATCGCCAGAGAGAGATGGGTACGCGTGTCCTGGCGGCGACGCTCCACATCGGCGCGGAGCCAGGTCAGCACGGCGCCAAGCACCGCTGCATCTGGAATTCCATGCCCCAACTCAGGAACCACCCAGAGTTTGCTATGAATGCCGAGTTCCTTGAAATACGGCGCCATGTATTGCTCATTCTCGGCGCGGTTAAAATCCTGGGCTCCGGTCACAAAAGCGACCGCTTGCCGTGCCTGAACCCGATGGCGGAGATAGGTCAGCGACGGCAGAGGATTGGTTCCGCAGATGGGGATCACCCCGGCAAAATACTCGGGCAGGTTGAATCCGATCGTACAGGCGATTCGCCCTCCGCCCGAGAAGCCGCTGACATAGGTTTGCTCGGGGTCGATGCGATACTGCCGCCGCACCTGATCAAACATGTCCAGAACAATGCGCACGCGCTTACCGGGAGGACAGTTATTGCCCGCAGCATACGGGGCGCAGAAAAGAACGCCGGCTTGCTCGCACGGTTTCTGCCAGTAGCGCCAGCCAAGAGGATCGTCGCCGGGGGAGACGAAGACGACGAGGGGCCAGCGCTTGGCGGGAGTGTAGTTTTTCGGGACAAAGAGCTGGAAACGCTGGTGCCGTGAATCGTAGCCCTCGGGCAGCCGGGCAGCGGGACCAAACCCGCTGGCGACGAACTGCCAATCAAGGCGCGTGGGGTCCTGGATCTTCACCTCCCCTTGCAAGCCCACCGCAGAGTCGGCCCCGCGCAGGGGAGGAGTCAGGAACAATCCGGGAAGAACGAGCAAAGCAACCATCGAGAGAAGCCGGCGCGCGGACATGGGATAAATCTCATCAAGGAGGAGATCGGGAAGTTCCGAAAACTGGGTAAGCAGCGCCGCAGGAACCCTCTTTCGGCGCCCTGGTTCGCCATGGTACCATGAAAAAGAGAGGCAAGCACTTGGCGAGTCCCCGAATAGAGCACCTGGCTCCCCCCGAGCAGGGACTGCGGACCACTGAGCCCGTGAGGGGCCCTGGCATGGATGAGCTTTCCCAATTCCTGGAAATCGTTCGCGCTCAAGACCTGGCCCAGGGGAATCTGCGTGGACTGTTGCATATCCTGATTGGTCGGCGCATCACGCGTACCGATGGCACCCTCGTCTCTGCAGGGATGTCCTGGCGTGATCTGGCCGCGATGCTCAAGAAGGTCCGCTGGTCCCCGGAAAGCGTCACCGAACTGGGAGTTGATCCGGCGACCTTACCGCTCCGCGATCGGCAGCGCTACTGGTACACCACCATCACGCTCGCGCAGGTCGATTCTGCAGAGGCGGCCAGTGCCGGGGATCGACTGGCCGAGGCCCTGCAACCGCTTGGCTACGTGGTCGGCCCCGCGCCACGGCGGAGTTGAGGGAGCAAGCATCTCGTTATATCTCGCTTGCCTCGGTTGCCTCGCTTCACACGAAAGAACCGTTCGATCCGACAAATAACGCAAAGACCGCACAAGTTACCTTCCCGTCATTGCCGATACATCTTCAGGGATGAAATGCTCCATGCCGCGGATCCGAACGCCTTGGGCGCAAGTGACCGCTCGGGGGCAGGAGCTGCACGATGCGAGAGGGATGTGGGCCTCTCGCCGCTGCGATCCGTTTTCCTTTGGCCATGACCCGAGAAGGAATCACCATGACCGTTGCGAACCTTCTGGACGGCCGCGAGCAACGTTTGCCCAGCCGGCAGACGCGGGGGACGCGGTCGACCGCTGTAGGGGGTCTGACGGCGCGTTGTCGGCGTCTGGCTCTCCTGGCCCTCAGCGTGACCCTCACGGGAGTAACCCAGGTCCAGGGCCAGGGACCCAGTCCCGCGGCACCAGCGCCGCGTGTGGAACGACTCAGTGCGCAGGCACAACCTGGGCAACCAGGGGGCGGGGCGGCACAACCGATCCTGCCAGCGCCGCGACCGGACCAGACGACTCTGGATCCCTATGGCAGTATCCATCCGCGTTTGTCGGGATTACCGGCCAATGTGAAGCCGCCGGTGGGGACCACTCCGATCCCGACCCCCAGTCAGCTGAAGAAATTCAACGATCTGGCGGGGACCAAGTTCTTCGATCCGGAAAACACGATTGAAATGATCCAGTCGCGCCCGCGCATCTGGGTCCTCAATCAATCTCCGTTTCGGATTCAGGTGGGCGACCCGGCCATCATGGATTACGCCGATATTGGCGGCGACGGCCGGCAGCTTTCGCTCGTGGGGCGGAAGGTCGGCGCCACCGTCCTCAACCTGTGGTTCGGGGATCGTAACGATCCTGACAAGCAGACCATCCTGAGTTATCTGATCCAGGTTCTCCCGGATCCGGAGCAGAAGGAACGGCTCGAGCGCATCTACAAGGCGCTCGAAGACGAGATCAATCGCGCGTTCCCCGATGCCTTCGTCTGCCTGTTCCTTGTTGGCGATAAACTCGTCGTCACGGGGCAGGTCAAGGATTCGGTCGAGGCGACCAAGATTCTCCAGATTCTGCGTGCCAACGCGCCTGGGAATCAACAGAATCAGACACCGGGCTCGCGGCAACCTTCGGATCAGATTCCGATCCTGCAGCCGACGGTCAACATCGGGCCGACAGGGCTGAGCGAGGGCCAGGCGAAACAGGCTCTGGAGAACTACTTCATCCAGGGCGAGACCAACCTGGTCAACCTGCTCCGCATTCCGGGTGAACAGCAGGTGATGCTCAAGGTGCAGGTGGCGGAGATCAGTCGAGCCGCGGCCCGCAGCATCGGGATCAATGCCGCCTTCCGCAACAATAACGGGCTGCAAGTCTTTGCCCAGCAGACGGGGGGATTGCTGTCCGGCCAGGTCAACTTGCCGGCGACGCTCGACAATGGCCAGATCAGCCTCGCCATCCAGGCGCTGCGCACGCTCAATCTGGCTCGCTCGCTGGCGGAGCCCAACCTGGTGACGATGAACGGCTTCCCGGCGTTCTTCCTCTCGGGCGGGCAGTTCCCGGTGCCGGTGGTGACCGGGGCGACCGCAGTCGGGCTGCAGGGAGTGCAGTTTGTACCCTTTGGCGTGCAACTGAACTTCACCCCGTTCATCAGCGACAAGGATCGAATTCGCCTCCAGATGAACGCAACGGTCAGTGTCCGCGATGTGTCGCTGGGGACCAACATCGGCCAGAATGGGCTGGGGAACACCGGCCAGAACGGTGCCAACTTTGTGCCTGGGTTGAACACGCGAACCATCTCGACCACGGTCGAAATGCGTGAAGGCCAGACGCTCGCAATCGGCGGACTGGTGCAGAGCAACCTGGGTGCCGATTCCTCCCGGGTGCCGTTCTTCGGGGATCTCCCCTTCGGCGGCCAGCTGTTCCGCTCCGACAAGACCAGCTCCAGCGAATCCGAACTGGTCCTGCTGGTGACTCCGGAACTGGTGCATCCGCTGGAACCGAAGGAAGTGGGTCCGCTGCCTGGTTCGGACTACCTGGAACCGGGCGATCTGGAATTCTTTTTCCTGGGTCGGCTGGAGAGCCTGCGATCCTACGACTATCGTTCGCCTGTGATGACGACCCCGGGACGTATGGCCGCCTACCACCGCTGCGAGCAACTCTTTTTCGTCGGACCGCGCGGCCACTGTGACGTGCCGGCCGTCGAGGGACAGGGACAGTGATACGTGTCACGCGGGAATGGCTGACCGGGGAATCCACCGACCTTCTGCTCGTGGCTTCTCCTGTCAGCCAGCGTCGTCCGCACAGAGGAATGAGACATGAGCCTGAAGACGAAATGGTTGAGTGCCTGCCTTCTCGCTGGCAGCGTGGCCTTGATCCCTGCCGCGCGGGCCGATGACTGTGATTGTGGCAAGACCAGGTTCTGGCACAAGTGCTTTGATAAATGTGCCAGCATTCCGCGGAATGCCCAGCCTGCCCCCCGCGGTTTCTATGTCAATCGCTTTATCAACGACCAGGCGGCCAAGGCCGAATCCGATGATTTCGTGCTCTACAAGCACATGTGGTATCGGGGCGGGACGGAACTGGGGCCCCTGGGACGTTATCAGCTTGATCTGATCAGCTCTCGCCTGAATAGCGTGCCTTTCCCCGTCGTTCTGGAAACCAGCAAGAACGACACGCTCGACGAGCAACGCCGCGAGGTAATCGTGACGCTGCTGGCGATGCGCGGCCACCGCGATCCGTCGCGCGTGATCGTGGGCTTCCCGATTGCCGAGGGACTCTTCGGGGATCAGGCCCCGCGGATCTACAACGGTCTGATCGGACTGTTTGGAAACCGCTTCGGGAACTTCGGGAACTTCGGCAACTTCGGCGGGTTAGGTGGCTTCGGTGGGTTTGGCGGCTTCGGCGGGTTTGGCGGCTTCGGTGGTGGGTTTGGGTATTGATTGGAAGAGATGAGGTGCGACATGGCCAAGATGCTTGCGCACGTCAGGACTCTGGTCCTGAGTGGATTCCTGGTCGGTCTGAGCGGATGCATCGGGATGAGCAAGGTGTCCGATGCGACCCTGCCCACTCCTCCTGCCCAGGCGCAACGCCATGAGGAGGAATTGCCGCCCGACCTGGCTCTGCAAGCATCCCTGGCCGTCGCCAAGAAGCTCGAACAGAGCAAGGACGCGCGACCAGCGATTGAGCAGTACGAGAAGGTGCTGAAACGGGATCCGCAGAACGAGACAGGGATTCGCCGCCTCGCTGTGCTTCACGACCGGACCGGAGAGTTTTCGCGTTCGGATGTCTACTACGAGAAAGCGGCGCGCAATCACCCCAAGGATGCAGACCTGTTCAACGATTGGGGCTATTCCCACTACTTGCGGAACGACTGGCCCGGCGCTGAAAAACATCTGCGCAAGGCGCTGGAGTTGAATCACGAGCACGCCCAGGCACGTTCCAACCTGGGGCTGGTTCTGGGGATGCAGGGGAAGTACGACGAGGCAACGAAGCTGTTCCGGGAAGAGCGCCTGAGCGAGGGCGAAATTCAGTGTAACCTGGCCTTCTGCTACTGCTGCCAGGGGAAACTGGAAGAAGCCAAGGCGGCCTGTCGGACCGCGACGCGGCTCGACCCCGCCTGCGACAAGGCGCGGCGTCTGCTCGCCACGCTGGAAAATCCGCCCAAACCCAAGTCTGAAGAGACCGCCAAGGAGAGTAAACCGAAACCACCCGAGGCACGGCCGACCCGCGAACAATTGCAGCAGGAGGCGCTCTCAATCGTCAAGGGGAAGAATGGCCAGACGCCCGTTGATCTGGCGCGACCCCAGAGCGGGGTCCCGGGGCAGATCATCCTGGAGTAACGGAGAAGCAAACCGAGGACCCCGGGCGACCGTTTCTGCTGAACGGTCGCCCGGGGTCGATTTGCTCGGCCCTCACTTCTTCGGTGCTGCTCCCACACAATAGAGATACTTATCGGAGCGCAAAAAGAGAGAACCAGCGCCGATCGCAGGGGTTGCCAGGAACTTGTCCTCCATCTCATTTCGGGCCAGGATGGTTGGCTGATCGCCCAGCTTGAGGACGACCACCAGCCCCTTCTCGTTGGCAATGTACGCCTTGCCGTCGGCAATTACCGGGGTGGCCCAGAAGGGTTTCTCCAGCCGTTCCACCCAGAGCGATTTGCCGGTTCGGGCGTCGAGGCAGCCAAGTCCGATGGAGGTGAGTCCGTAGATTTTTCCCTGGTAGTACACCGGCGAGGTGTAACCCGTGGAGAGCTTGGGAGACTTCCACAGTTGCTCCGGCTGGCCGCCTTCCTTGCCCGGGCGCAGGGCGAGAAATTCACTCCCCGGGATGAAGATCATCCCTTCCCCCTGCGTGGGCGAGGCGACCGACGACACGCGTCGATCGGTGAGTTGCCACAGCACCTTGCCCGTGAGCGGATCAAAGGCCGACACCTCTTCCCCGGTCTGGAAGATGGCGGCTGTCTGGCCCCCCTGGGTGGCAACCAGCGGACTGACCCAGTTGATGCCACGGGGGCGGGCGACCTTCCACAGATTCTTGCCGGTTTTGGTGTCGATCCCTGCAGCGAACGATTCGCCTGCATTTTCCATGGGAAGCAGCAGGACGTTCTTCCACAGGGTCGGCGAGGCAGCCAGACCAACCTGGTTGGAGATATCGGGATAATCCCCCGCCAGAGAGCGATACCAGAGGAGAGTGCCCTCGGTGTCGAGAGCCGCCAGATCTCCGGTGGCGAACAGGGCGTAGACAGCGTTCCCATCGCTGACAGGGGTCGGTGCTGCCATGTTCGTGGTCGGATGGCACTGCGTGCTCCCGGTAGCAAGAAACTGTCGTTCCCACAACTTGGTGCCGTCGCTGACATCGAAACACAGCACATGCAACCGGCGTTGTTGATACCCAGTGCAGGCCGTCACAAAGACGCGCTTCCCCACGATGATCGGACTGGACAGGCCGCGCCCCGGCAGGGCCACCTTCCAGCGCAGATTTTTGGTTGCGCTCCACTCCACGGGGAGGGTTTTCTCGTCGGAGACACCTCCCTGACCACCACGAAACTGAGTCCAGTCTTCCGCGGACAGTCGAGTGACACTTGTAACTGTCAGCACCATGATCCCGGCAAGGAGTCCAGGTACACGCTTCATTTCGAGTCCTCCTTACGGGCGCCCGTGTCGGTTCCGGTGCTCACCACAGTGAACGGGATTGCTCCACCCACCTTATCACTCAACCGCAATTGAAAGTGCCAGTCCTGGGCCCAGCTCTCTTGCTGTTCGTTCTGACACACCTTGACCAGGATTTCGTTCTTGCCTGGTTTCAAGATCGCCAGCCCAACGTACTGGTCCATCGCGGAGCCGTGGTGATATTCCTCCCGAGCCAGGATCAACTTGCCATTGAGGAAGACCTTGACGGCATTGATGGAACCAACGCGGACCTCGACCTGCTGTTCCTTTGGCGAATCGATCACAGTGTAGGCATAGGCAACCGTGCCCTTCAGTTTACCCAGCGCGGTGTTGAGATCGATCTTGCCCAGAGGATTTTTGCTGGTGTGCGGAACCCAGCGCACCTCGGCATCGCCTTTCCCCTTGTAACGGGCCTTCAAATCAACGCCTTTCTCCGGGGGATAAACCGCCTTGTAGCCGACTCCGCCGTGGTTCTCGAACGGAGTGGCGAGATACCATTGCGGGATGAAGCCGAAATGCTGGATGAGGTCCACCTCGGTCCCGAGCATTTTCATCGCCTTGGCGATCTCGTTGACCTGATCGGGATCGCGGGCCCCGGTGAGAGCCTTGCGGAACAGGTTGGCGGCCTCGTCATTCTTTTTCCTCTCCAGCAGCGCGCGCGCCTGGTCAAGAACGCGCGCCACGGCGTCGCGGCGCAACTCCACGCTGGGATCCTGCAACATTCCGGGGAGGAGACGCTCGGGTGTCTTGCTGTCCACCTGGGTCAGCTTTTCGTAAGCCAGTCGCCGCGCGCGCGGCGATTGTTTGGTGTCGAGAATAAACGCTTCCAGCTCGGCGCTGGGCAGAGGTTTCCCGGCCTTGAGGGTGTTCTCAGTGATGGCATCGACGGCGGCGTACAGCCAGTTCAGGCTGCGCGGTTTGCTGTCGTCAAAGGCTTTGAGAGTGGGAAGGAGAGCCGGGGTGCCCAGCTGAACCAGTTCCTTCCACGCCGTCTTCGCCTCGGCGTTCCCTGCTCCTCCCTCGCCCACTGCGTTGATCCGGGTCAACAGGGCAGGGGCGTCGGCGCTGTGCGCACCCCCTGCGAGCAGCAGGAGGAGAAACGGGACCACTCCGTGCAGTATCCACCGTGGTGGCACATTCCGCATTCGTCTAACCTCTCCATGAAGGGGAACGAATCCAGAGCCCCGAGGTGAGGCCCTGTGATGATTGTCTTGGGGACAGACACCTTCGTCCAGAATCTCCTGGTTCGAATCTTCCAGGGTGAGTATACCAGTTCCATCCCCGAGGATGAGCCAACCATGAAGCCAGTCCCCAGTCCAAGGATCCGATCGTGTGAGGTGCGTGATCGCGTTCTGCAACGTCATGCGGCGGTGCGTTCCTCGCCACGTAGTCTTGGGGTTTACTACACCAGTGCCGATATCACCGACTACATGGCGCGCCATACCATCCTTCCTCTCCTCTTCCGTCGCCTGGTCGAACGATGTCCCGGGGCAACGTGTTACTGGCCCCTCGACGGCGTTTCTCTCCCCGAGCGCATCAATGCCGGCGACGATCTGCAAGCGCTCTTTCTTGCTGGCCTCCAGAAATGCTCCGATCGTTCCGTGCTGGAACGAGTGTGGCAAATGCTGAACGGCTTGACAATTCTCGATCCTGCGTGCGGGTCCGGAGCGTTCCTGGTCGCGGCCCTGCGCGTGCTGGAGCCGATCCACCGCCTCTGCCTGATGCGTTTGCCGGGGGTGGCAGATCCGGCGCCCGTGAGCGTGCGTCGGCGCATCCTTGCCAACAATCTCTTTGGCGTGGATTTGATGCCCGCCGCGATCAGCGAGTGTCAACGCCTTGTCAGCGAACTGGCCGAGGGGACAACGAAAACCAATCTGCGCATCGGCAATGCTCTCACGGGGCGCGCGTGGGGAGCAAGCAGAGGAAACAGCGAGGGATTCGACTGGGAGGCAGAATTTCCCGAACTGGCGGCAGGTGGGGGAGCCGACGTCGTGCTTGGGAATCCTCCGTATCTGGAGATCCGCGATGTCCCGTATGTGCCAACGGGATTTCATCTGCACGCGACCGGGGCGATCCATGCGCTCTTTCTGGAACGAGCGCAGCAACTCCTCGCCGGAGACGGCGCAATGAGTCTGATCGTGCCGCTCTCGTTGGTTTCCACCCAGCGCATGCGCCCTGCTCAGGAGCTGCTTGAGGCAGACGGGAGTGTGTGGTATCTCAACTTCGCCTGGCGTCCGGCCAAACTCTTTCCCGATGTGAACCGTGCCTTGACGATCGTGCTCAAAGTACGTCAGCTCCAGGAGCGCACCTTTACCACTGGCTATCAAAAGTGGAAGGCTGCGGAACGCCCCTCCTTGATGGCCCGGATTCGCCCCCTCGAAATCGCCCGGCAGCGGGCCACGTTCTGGGTCCCCAAGATCAACCATCCGCTGGAGCACGATCTTCTTACCAGATGTCAGGCGGTTGTCACCAGGGTGCGCAATGTCCTCGGCACTGAGGGGAACGAGGATCAGCGCATCTACTATCGCACCGATGGGGGATTGTACTGGAAGGTCTTTACCAACTTTGCACCTGGTTTCTGGAGTCGTGGTCGCGCGGGCCATTCGTCGCGGGAAACTTGGATCACCGTTGCTCGGCCGGAATGGGTCGTCCCGTTGCTCGCCATTCTGAGCAGCGATCTTTTCTGGTGGTGGTACACGATCAGCTCTAATTGCCGACATCTCAACCCCTGCGATATCCACGATTTTCCCCTGCCGCTGGGAGCGCTGGAAGATGAAACACTGGCAACTCTGGGGCGCGAGTACCTGGCGGATATTGTGCGCCACAGTGTTCTGCACACGCGGCGACAACGGCAAACCGGACATACCCAAACGCAGATGTTTCGCATTCACCGTTCACGTCCCTTGATCGAACGTCTCGATCAGGCGGTGGCTCCCCACTATGGATTGACTTCTGAAGAGATCGCTTTTGTAAAAAATTATGATCTTACTTTCCGCATGGCCGCGGCGCGCACGCGGCGAGGTGCATCAGGGTGAAGGCACAGAGTGGTGCTCTCGATGGTTTCCTCCTGTAACCGGATCGGTGGGACGGTGTCTCTTAAAGGGAGTGGTCGACTCAATCCTGGGGAGGATTCATGATGCACAGGGAAACATTACACGGGCAAACGATCTTTGTTCTTCACGATTTTCTGACCCCCGCGGAGTGCACCGAGGCGATCGCCCGCAGTGAGCAGACCGGCTATCAGGAGGCGACGATAAGCACAGGCCCCAGCGCGGTCATGATCAAGGAGATTCGCAATAATGATCGCTTGATCTGGGACGATCCGGTGCTGGCAGCGCGATTATTTGAGCGTGCCCGTCCTCTGTTGCCGGCGACCTGGTTTGACTGGGAACTCGTCGGGTTCAATGAACGCTTTCGGTATTATCGTTACGATCCCGGTCAACGATTTGCCGCACACTCGGATGGTTACTTTCAGCGAGAGAATGGGGAACGCAGCCATTTCACTTTTCTGATCTATCTCAACGATGATTTCGAGGGCGGCGCCACGCGCTTTGCCCCAAGTAGCGGAGGACAAACCATTCGGCCCGCGCGCGGCATGGTGCTGGTTTTTCAGCACCAACTGGTGCATGAGGGGATGCCCGTGCTGAAAGGGCGGAAGTATGTGCTGCGTACCGATGTGATGTATCGCCGGCAGAGTTGAGAAGGAGGAGGTCCTCCTCCTTCTCCTGGTCGTCACTGGCCGAGTTTCAACGCCTGGAGTGTGCCATCGCTCAGGCCGACGAGCAATAGTTCGCCCACCCAGTCCAGGGCTGCGATTTCCTCGTGGAAACGCTCCTGCACCCGTACCTTCCCCTCGCCGTCGAGGATCTCCAACCATCCACCCCAGAGAGCGAGGGCCACCTTTTTGCCGGGGCGGATGAGTTTCACCACCCGATCGGTGGGGCGATAACTCCAGCCAGGTTTCTGCTGATCGAGGGGGAAGGTCTGCACCGCTCGGGTACTGGCCACGAAGGCGAGAGCCTGCTTGCCGTCGGCGGACAGCTCGACAATTGCCGCCTGAGCAGGGCCGGCGCGGTGAATCGTCTTCCCGGTGGAATCGATCTGCACCACGGCATTGCGGGGGTCGGTGTAGAGCAGAGCATTCTCAATGCGGCGAGGAGGTACGAGCACCGTCGCGCCACCCAGGGTCGAGAGTTGCTTGCCATTGTTCGCCTGCCACAATTCGCCGGCTCCCTGTTGTTTCAACGCCAGGAGCGATTTGCCGTCGCCGCTGAAGAGAGTGGAGACAAATGGAATCGGCCGGGCCTTGGGATCGGTCAAATCCACCCCTGGCTGAGCCCACAGGCGTGTGGCGCGCCGATCGTAGACCGCCATCCCTCCACTGCTGTCTCCCACAGCGAACGCCTGTCCATCAGGAGCTACGGCGATGCAAACGGCAGACAGGGGATGTTGTCCCTGCTTCAAGGGCAGATCGAAAAGTTGTTTGCCCAGTGCATCAAAGCCGACCACATGATGTGAAGCGCCGAGCACCAGGAGATCCCCGCGGCTGCTTCCGTCAATGAGCCACTTTTCCCCTCCTGAAACCATCTTTTTCCAGAGGGTTTTGCCTGAGGGATCAAGGAGCACCAGGGTTCCATCCTGGCCAATGACTGCGGTTTTCTCCCCCAGGCGCAGGAAACCTGCCGGGCGATCCGCCAGGGTGAAGTGCCAGGCGACTGTCACGGTGGGTTTGCTTGGTGCCGCTGGTTTGGCCGGGGTAATCGCACTGCTGACAGGGTAGGTCAAGCGCGTCAGCGGGCGCAGGCCGGTGGCAACCTCATAGAGTGAACCAACCGCCTCGGCCAACCCCGCCTCATCGTGCGCAATCAACGTGATCGATTCCTCGCCATAGGCCAGTCCGTCGCGTTGCCAGGCGAGATAACCGCGGTCTCGCCCGGGAAAGACGTCTCGGACTGGTTTGTACGGGAGAAAACGCGCGCGCTGCAAGAAGGCGATCAGCGGATTATCCTCCGGGCAGCCCAGGAGAATGGTCGCGCTCGGGAGGTCGTACCCGACCTGGGCCGGATCATTGATGCGCCCGGGTTTGACCTTCCCTGGTTCCAGTCCGCACCAGGTCTTCGCTTCCTCCTCGGTGATGGGACGGGGGCGGATGTCCGTCGAGCGCGCGATTTTCGCGCGCACGCCCCACGGTTTCAGAATGCGCGCCAGTCGCTCGGCACTGGCCTGATGATAGGGCGCTGTCCCGATGAGGATGGTCACGTCCCTGGTTTGCTTGAAGAAGCGATAAAGGTTTTCGTCCTCGTTGCCAAACCGAACTGCTCGCGGAACGACACCAGCCATCGCTCCGCAGCGCGCAAGCGGGGGCAGGGTGAATGTGGTCTCGTCGCTGGTTCCACTCAGAAGCTCCTTCACGCGCACCGTCCATTGGCCGGGTGGATCGTTGCATGCGAGCGGCAGACGCATCTGGAACTGACCCAGTCGGGTGGCTCGCAGGAGTGCATGGCGGACGTTGCCCGCAGGATCGAGGACCTGGATGGACAACGGAGCCGATCCCGCGAGGATCCTCCCTTTTGCATCCTGAAGGACGGCGCCGATTTCCACACTCAAGGGATCGTTTTCATCGGTGTAATCGCGGCGCACCTCGGGGGTGGTCGTGAGCACCTTGCCGATCGGCTGGCGCGTCCGCGCAAAGACGCGCATCTGGCCAGGACCGTAGCGAAATGTCGCCACCAGCGCGTCGCCCTCCGGTTTGAACGCGTTTTCGGGGGTGCCGCGAATGGCGTCATAGACCGGTCGACCATCGGCGAGGAGTTTCACGGTGGCGGTCGTCGGACGGAGCGAGTGATGCCCGGCCAGGTTGGAATCGTAGCAGGCATTGACCGTAAACAGATACTCAATAACGCCACTGGCCTGGCGCGAAACAAGGACTTCCTCCTCGCTGCAATCGAGGAGCGGGCCAATCTTCCGCTCGCGCAGCCGGTTTTTCAGGGGAATTGCGAACTTGCGAGCGGCCGCGACATACTCTCCCCCGCGATTGTCCTTGAAAACCTGCTCTTCCTTGCTGAGTCCGGCGCCGATCTTGATTGCACCCTTGATCTTGACCTGGCAATCGTCGCTGAGCAGAACCACTCCACCATCGGCGATGTAGTCCTGCAGTGCCTGGATTACCTTCGGTTCCAGATAGTTGATTCCGGGCAGGACAACCGCCCTGTGATGAGCTGCGAGGGTGCCATCGAGAACATCCTCCTCGACGACTGGAAAGAGCGGATTGTGGATGAGTTTGCCCGCCAGGTAGGCAAGAAAGATCTTCTGCCGGGCATGTCCGCTCCCCTCGTAATTGTCCTTCATGTCCCGGAACTGCGTTTCCAGATTGTGCGACAACGAATAAAGCACCGCGACCTCGGGACGGGTGACCGGCATGGTGGTGAAGATCGTTCCGAGTCGGCCCATGAGGCGGTTCGATTCGACGATTCCCTCCGCGGTTCCCTGTGTCTGAAGCGGATGATGGGCGAGCATATCGGGCGGTTTCATCATCCCCTGCAAATTGCCCATGAAAGAGAGATACTGCTCCAGGCGAAAGCGGTTGGGCGGCATGTTGGCGTACCAGGTGGGGAGGTACCAGTTGGGGCGTTGCAGATCGCGCATCCGGCCAAATTCAAAGGTAAAGCTCGGATTGTAATACGCTCCGCCATAATCGTCGTAGCCGCCGTGGCCATTCAGGAGCGACAACGGGCGTGCGATGTTGAAGTAGTAGCCGTCCGCGAAGGCCGACCAACCATAGACGCTCTGATTGGCACTGAGAAAATCGGGGCGCACCTGATGAACACCAAAGGCCGCTTCTTTCCAGGCGCTTTCCAGGAAGGCCATCTTCCAGCGTCCCCAGTGCTGCCAGCGCGCAGCATGCTCTGGATTGCCGGGTTTCGCCTCGAAATACTCCAGTGGATCGCGACCAAAAGCACTCCGATAGGCCTGGTTTTGCGAAGGCAGATTGTGCGGGGTGAACTCGCCCGTTCGGGGGTGTTTGTGCCAGGTCAATCCCGGCTCATCGTAAAAATGCACACCCAGGCAGTGCGGATTGACGCGATCAACAAACGCCCGGCGAACCACGCGGGCCGTTGCTCCACCCAGCACCCACGGATCGGACCAATCGCACTCCATGCGGAGATCCATCTGGTGTCCTCCCCCCATGGTGCAGCACCACATGTAATCCAGCCCTGCGCGAATGGTGTCGTCGGGACTCAATCCTCCGTAGGCGGCATAGAGGACGTTAAACCCCATTCCCTCCTCACCAAGCAACGCCTGTTCTTCCCCCTTGGCGCGACTACTCCAGTCCACCAGTCGAAAACTGCTCTGGCGCTGATGCGTGTAGACCTCGAAGGAGGTCGCCGAGGTGGTATCGTGAGCGGTTGCCTGGAGCGAGTATTTCCCCGGACGGAGCAAGCGGCCATTGAGGTGCAGATGTTCGGTGCTCCGGGCCGCGCCTCCTTGAACCGCCACCGCAGGGAGCGGAAAGCTGAAACGCAGAGTGCTCCCCTCAGCGCTGCTGAGACTGAGCGTGAGTTCTGTTGCGGGGAGCCTGGCCGTGTCTTTGCGGAGAATGACCAGGGCGATGTCCTCGTTCGTCTGATAGGCCCGGCGCGGCAAGGCGAACTGAACCTCCAGGGTCGGAGCAGCCGGAAGAGGAAGCACGAACAAGAAGAGAGCAAACAGGGCAGTGAAAAAGCGCGACATGAAGAGTTCCTCGCAGATCCAGGCGGGTGAGCAACGCCCTTCATGATGCGAGGCTTGGGGCCATTCGCCAAGCAAAATCCTGGTTAGTCGTGCGCCTGGTGGCTGTGGCTGTAGAGGCTGGTATCCTTGCCAAACGTCTGCTTGAGAACAGCCTGCGACATGATCTCATGAGGCGGACCTTCGCAGGCGATCCGGCCATCTTGCAGGCACATCACCCGATGGGCGTGGCGATTGACCACGCTGAGATCGTGGGAAACGAGGAGGATGGTTACCCCGGAGTCGCGATTCAAACGAGTAAGAAGATCGTAAAACTCCTCGGCATGCTTGACATCGATGCCAGCCGCGGGTTCGTCGAGCAGGAGCAATTCTGGGTGAGGTTGCAAGGCCAGGGCGAGCAACACCCGTTGTAACTCACCGCCCGAGAGTTTCTCTACCATCTGGTCGAGCAGCCGCTCGTGAAGAGAAACCACCTGAAGCATCTTACGCATCTGCTCACGCACGGCGCTGCGAATGCCCAGGAAGAGCGGACGTCGTTGCGTGGCCAGCGCCAGGAGATCGGCGACCGTCAGGGGGAAATGGGCGTCAATGCGCAATTTCTGTGGCACATAGCCGACCTGATCGGGGCGCTGATGGGTGTGATCGTGGGCGCAGTGGAACTTGATCTCTCCGCTATAAGGGACCTCGCGAATCAGCGAGCGCAGCAGGGTGGTCTTCCCCGAGCCATTCAGGCCAATCAATGCCGTGATTTCGCCCTTGAGCAACTCGGCATTGATCCCGTGCAGGATCGTCCGATCGCCCAGGTGGACCTGCAGATTGCGAATGGTGACCAGGGGACGGTTCATCGTGCGTGTTGTGCCAGGTTGTCGATGTTGGTGCGCATCTTGCGTTCGTACCAGTCGGCGGTGATCTCCTCGTCGGCAGAGGTTTCCAACGGATCAACTTCCACCAGGACGACGTTGGAAATGCCCTTGTCTCGCAGGGTGCGCTGCAAGTTCAGCGCGGCATCTTCCTTGTATTGCGGCTCGGTGGTGATGATGCGGGCGTTGGTTTCCTTGCAAAGCGTGATCAGTTGCTGCAGGCGCGGGCCATCGGGGTCAGAGCCGGGTCCGCCCTGTAACGATCCGCCAATCTTCAAGCCAAAGCTGTCGGCGAAATAGGTAAGCGATTCATGGAAGCTGATGATGGGCGCCTTGAGCCCCTTTAACTTCTCGCGTCCCTCCTGGTGCAGTTTCTTCAACCGCTCGACATACGCGCTCGAGTTCTTGTCGTAATCGGCGGCGTGTGCGGGATCGATCGTTTTCAACTCGTCGCGGATGGCCTGGACCATGTAGATCGCCTGAGGAATCCCCAGCCAGAGATGCGGATCGTACTCGCCGTGATGATGATGCTTCTGCCCCGGGAGATGTTCATGCTCCGAGGCGGCGGCGAGCAGGTTGGCGGGCATGCCCTCGCCGAGTTTGCGCGTGCGTAACTGTGCATTATCGCTGTTGTGGACCATGCGGTCGACAAAGCTATCATCCAGGCCCACACCGTTACTCAGAAAGAGATTGGTTTTTTTGAGATAGAGGGTGTCGCGAATATTGTACTGGTAGTCGTGCGGGCCAGTGGTTTTGCACAGGCACAAAATGCCCGCGTGTTCGCCGGCGACATTGCGAACAAAGCAGTCAATCGGAGCGATGGTGGTGAGTATCCGCGGCGGACCTCCCTTGCCGGCCCAGGGATCCTGAACGGTGCCGCACCCCGCGACGATCACCCCGGCCAGAGCAGCGAATGCAAACAGCGCGACGCGCAAGGTCCGGGAGAGTAGCATCAGTCACCTCACGACGACAATACTTTGTTATACCAAAAGCGATTGTAGACGTTCTGCCGGGGGAGGGCAAGGTGATTGCCCCAAGGAGAAGCAGCTGTCCGAAGGAGGGATTCGCCAACTTCTCGCTTGCCCCGCTTCCGGGAGGTCCCGATAATTGCCGTACAACAACAAGAGGGGGTTGGTGAGCCCCGGCGCGGGCGAGGAGTGCCGCATGAGAATGCTACGGTGGTTGCTCAGCCTGATGATCGGACTGGGGACAGCGGGACTGTTGTTCGCACAACCGCCCTTTTTCATTCCGCCGGGGCATCTCGGCGTGCAGGGCAACGGGCTCTCCATCAACTACCAGAGGATCTCCCGGCATAGCGCGTTTGGGCTCCACTTCAATAGCGGATACAGCGCCTACTACGGCGGATTCCCCGGCTATCGACCGTTTGGTAGTTCTTTTACTCAGATTGTGGTTTATTCGCCGCCGCCCTTGCTGGTGGCGCCTCCCCCTCCGCTCGCCTTGCTGGTTGATCCCGCGCCGAGGCAACGGATTCCGCCCCGCGATCTCGACGAGCAACCGCCGGCGGAGAAACCAGTCCCTGGGCAGGATCGCGGGGTGTTTCGGCCGCTTGACCGAGACAATCGTGCGCGCGCCCAGAAGCCGATTCCGCCCGCGCCTCCTCCACCTGCTCCTGAGAAACCCAAACCCGAAGCAAAGGCGAAGGAGAAGGAGCCCATCTTTCCGCCGTTGCCCCGTGCGCCGCAACCCGATCCCGATCCGGTGGTTGAACAGGCCCGGTTACTCACCCTGGGGCGAGCCGCCTTCGCGCGCCAGATGTATGGGTTGTCCGCCGAACATTTTCAACAAGCGATCAACGTCGCCCCGCAAGCGCCCCTGCCTTATTTCCTCCTTGCGCAGGCGCAGATGGCTCTGGGGAAGTATCGTCTGGCGGTGGAATCGATCTTCGCCGGCCTGGCGCGTGAGCCGGAGTGGCCCCGAGTCGCCTGGCAACCGCTGCAATTGTACGGGGCCAACGTGGCAGACTACTCGGAACATCTGCAACAACTGGAGGGTGCTCGCCAGGCGCACCCGAACGATCCCTATCTGCTCTTCCTGTATGGCTATCATTTGTGGTTTGATGGACGTCAGGTGGAGGCCCTGCCGGACCTGGAACGGGCCGCCCCCGCCTTCCCCGGCAAGGGCGTGGACAAGTTCCTGAACGTTCTGCCGGCCGCGCAGGTGGTCTAGGGGAGAGACGCCTCTTGCCGGACCCGAATTCAGGATCGGTTCTCGACGGACGACAAACATGCTGTTGTTGAGTTGCTGGAGTCTCTCACGCGGGTTCGACGCTGGCCCCCTTTTTGAGAATGTTGGCTTTGAATTGCACGCCGGCGAACGGGTGGGGTTGGTTGGTCCCAATGGCGTGGGGAAAACCACCTTGCTGCGCATCCTTGCAGGGCTGGATCATCCCGACGAAGGGGATGTTCGCCTGCATGCGGGGGCACGCATTCGTTTGCTCAGCCAGCAACCGGACTTTGCCCCTGGCCGCACCCTTTTCGACGAGGCGCGCTCGGCCCTCGATGAGTTCCTGGCCGCTCACGATGACATGATCCAGACGGCGGAGAAACTCGCGCGCGCCACCGACGAGGCCGAACGCAACGCTCTGGCGGCTCGCTACGATCGGCTGAATGAACTGTTGCGTCAGCACGATGCCTACCATGTCGATCATCGCATTCGTCAGGTTCTCGATGGCCTGGGCTTCAGCGCAGAGGATTATCCGCGTCCCGTCTCCACCTTCAGCGGGGGACAGCAGAGCCGCCTGATGCTCGCCAAGTTGCTCCTCGCTTCTCCTGATGTGATGCTCCTCGACGAACCGAGCAACCATCTCGACATTGACACGACCCGATGGCTGGAAGAATACCTGAGCAAACAGCCCGAGGGAATGATTGTCGTCAGCCATGATCGCTATTTTCTCGATCGCGTGGTGACCAAGGTCTTCGAGATGCATGCCAACCGGATCAGCAGCTATCCAGGGAATTTCAAGCAATACTGGCGACTGCGCCAGGAACGCTATGAACAGGAGCTGAAAGCGTACGAAGCACAACGCGAGTACATCGAGAAACAGGAAGAGTACATTCGCCGGGTGCACTATGGTCAATTGCACAAGCAGGCCGCCTCGCGCCAGAAAGCACTTGATCGACTGGAACGGGTGGAACGCCCCACGATGATTGAAACTCCGCAGATGCACTTTCTCCCGGTGCGGCGAAGCGGAGACGTGGTTCTCCAGGTGGAGGGGCTGGGCAAATCGTATGACAGACCGCTGTTCAAGGAACTGACGTTCAGTTTGCCCCGCGGCAAACGACTGGGGATCATGGGCCCCAATGGCTCGGGGAAGACCACACTCCTGCGAGTTCTGCTGGGGGAAGAGGAACCCGACGAGGGGAAGGTGCAGCGCGGCCACCTGGTCGAGTTCGGCTATTACGATCAGCACTTGCAAACGCTCGATCCGGAGAAGCCCGTGATCCGCGCTGTCTGGCCCGAGGATGATCCGGATGCCGTCGAACAACAGATGCGCGACCTGCTGGGGCGCTTTGGATTGACGGGAGACCAGGTCTACCAGCGGGTGGGTGCCCTGAGCGGGGGCGAACGATCACGGGCAGCGCTGGCGCGGTTGGTCGCTCAGGGCGTGAACGTCCTCATTCTCGACGAGCCGACCAATCACCTCGATCTGTGGGCGTGCGATGCGCTGGAGCAAGCGCTGCTGGCGTATGAAGGCACACTGATTGTTGTGAGCCACGATCGTTACTTCCTCAATCGCGTGGTCGATCTGCTGCTCGTGCTGGACGGCCAGGGGAAGGTCGAGGTGATTCACGGCAACTTCGACACCTACGAGATGATGCGGGCGCAGAAGGAAGAGGCGGAGCGCGACCGTGCACGCAAGGAGAGCGGGGCGAGTGCCGCCAAGGGGAACACCAACTCGTCACGATCGAACTCCAAGCCGGTCAAGCCAAAGCGACAATTCCCGTATCGCAAGGTGGAAGAAATCGAGCAGGATATTGCGACGGTGGAGATGGAACTGCACGAACTGGAGCAGTTGATGGCCTCGCCGGATCTCTATCGCGATGGCGAGAAGGTCAAGGAAACCACCCGTCAGTTCGAGGAGGTCAAGGATCGCTTGAAACAACTCTACGCGCACTGGGAAGAAGCGGTGGAACTCAACTGACATCTGCCTGTCACCAAAAAGCAGGCTTCCGGGCACGGCCCAGGGCGCTTCGTGGCACGCGCCCAGAAAAAGGAGAACGTTTGTCCTTGGTTGAAGGGTTCTCCTTTTCCCAGAGCTGCCCATCAGCAGGTGGGGCCGTTTCTGGGCCACCATTTGGGTGCTCCCTCGGGCCAGAGCGGACCGCATTTTTCCAGGGGAACAGGCGTCGTATTGGTCCACGACTCGGCGGCCGCCTGCTGTTTCAGGCGGAGATATTCCTCGGCCGCGAGGATGCTGAATCCTCGAATTTGCAAGGATCTCGTATACTGATCGGCGAACCGCTTGCACCGCGATGCCGCGATCCCGAGTTCGTGCTCCTTGAGATTCTTCCTGGACAGCAAGGGGCGAAGTTGCCGCTGCAACTCGGCGACTGGGAAGAGAAAGTTCATCAGAATCGCGGTCGCAGTGGAGCCGTGGATAGCTCCCCACAACTTCACCCATTCCTCGTAGATCTGGTCCAGCTCCGCGAGGGTTGACTTGCTCGCATCGGCGCGGGCGAGCATTTTTGCCCAGAAATCGAGATACTTGTGCAACACCTCCACGTGTGCTGGGGTGAGGTGGCGCCCTTGCTTCTCAAGCACCCACGGGGTCGCGCGGCGCAGAATCCGCAGACAGTAAGCGAGTTCGGCCCAGAGGGGCAACTCCTGCACCGCGGGGATCGGTTCGCTGGCTGGTTGCATCCATGAGAGATCGCGAAACGCCTCAAAATCGATTTCGCTCGGTTCGGGCCAGGGTTTTGCCGGCTTTTTGTCGGGCCACAGTGGACCGAACACCGTCTGCGGTACTGGGGTGGTTGGATTCACCTGGTGTTCCACGGCCCAGCTGCGCACCTGATCCCACTCGCGTTGTTGCAGTTCCTCCACGTTGGTACCCATACAATCGCAGGCCAGAGCGGTGTACTCCATGGTTAGCTTCGCCGAGGGGATATTTGTGGAGCCGCTTTGCTTCAGGATGCCCATCCCCAACCAGAGCGACTGCATCACCGCGCAGATGGCGCATTGGACATGCCAGGGGAGAAACGGGTCCATCTGCGATCGATACTTGGCGGTCATGTCGGCGAACTTCTTCAGCTCAGCCTGGATCTTCTTGTTCTCGGGGTCGGCAGCAAAGGTGGCGGCGATCCATGCCCCCTCTCCGAAGAGTTTACAGATCTTCTGATCGGGATGTTGATAGAGCAAGGGGAGAATGCGATGCACGCAGCGTGAGGCAAATCCCAGGTGCACCAGCGGGGTATCTCGGCGCAACACAATCCAGGGATATTCCCCTTCCAGATAGTCCTGCCATTTCCCTGGCGCCAGATAGGGAGAGTCGACGACCCAGTGCGAGGGAGGTGGTTCGATCCACAGGGGGCCAAAGACCGATTGTGATACGCCAATGTCATCGGTCCACTTGCCTTTTTTTGCGGCGGCAGCGAGGTCGGCGGCATCCCGTTGCACGGCCTGGAGGAGTGTCGGATAGTTGCTGCCGACTTTCTGGACCAGGCGCAGGAGATTGGTCAACTCCCTGGTCAGCCCCGCAGATCCGGCTGGCGCTGCCTTCGCCATCTTGTACGCCAGTGCCGCGGTCCTGATGGCGGACGAGCCTTCGATCCACTCGTCCATTTGCTTGATGCCATCGACCGCCTTTTGCTGCACCTCGGCTGGCGGTTTGGGAGGAACGGTCGCCGTCGCGGCGGCCTCTTGAGTCGCCCAGATCGTGTAAAACTGGGGCACCAGGATCCGGTCCATGTGGAGGTGGGCTCCCTGAAAGATCGCCGGGAGAACGCGCTCGGCACAACGGGCGGCAAATGCCACAACGGCCCAGGGAGGTAAGGCGACCACGTCGACTGCCAGACTGGTAAACGTGTCAGCCATGAATTCCTCGAATGACAGGGGAGTTTTGAGTGCTTGATCGTGGCGTCAGGCGAACGATCCAGGATCTGCGCGAGGAGTCTAGCAGCGCTCGCGCTGGGTCGTCAATCTTGGTAGGCGATTGCCGCGAGGTGAAAAGCAGCCCCGCGAGGGAGCCGATTGTCCGGTCAGTTCGCCCCGAGCGGGGTGCGTTCGGAGCACATTTCCAGGGCGAGCAAGGTAAGATCGTCGCTGCGTGTGGCGGGCCCGCCGAAGAGATCCCGCGCGAGTTGCTGCACAAAGGCCTGCACGGGCAACGCGCGATGTCGGTCGGCGCATGCGACCAGGCTGTCGACGCCCGGGGAGCAGTTTTCAAACCGCGCTCCATCGACCCCGTCGCTGTACAGCAGCAATTTGTCCCCTGGCAGCATGCGCTGCGTTTGCTCGCTAAACTGAGCATCCAGCACCCCGAGTAACACCCCTTCGTTTTCAAGGAGGCGCACGTCGCCCACGCTCGGGACAAACAGGGGATAAGGATGGCCGGCACGACTGAAGCGCAGGGTCCCATCCTTGTGGTTAATTAGCCCGTAGACCATGGTGATAAAAGGCATGTCCGCCAGGTCCTGATCGATCAACTCGCGGTTTAACTGGGCGAGGACTTCATGGGGGGGAAGAAGCCGGTATTGCTGGCCAAAGACTTCCTTACCGCGTACTCCTTTCTTGACAAAGATCGTGAGCAAACTGGCGGGAACGCCATGTCCCATGGCGTCGGCGACATAAAAACCGATGTGGTTTTCATCCAGGCGAAAGACATCGTAGAAATCGCCGCCGACCTGACCATAAAGGAGATAGTGGACCGCAAAACGGGCTGGGGGCACGTCGGGGAGGTGGTGGGGGAGAAAGCCCAGCTGAAGCCGACGCGCCAACCGTAGCTCCTGATCGATCTGCGCATAGGCCTGTTGCAGACGCTTGTTCATGTGGTGCACTTCCGCCGTGCGCTCCAGCAACCGATCGTTGGTTGCCTTGATACGCAACAACGCTTGCAGCTGCGCCTGGAATTCTGCCGGCATGAAGGGACGCAACATGTAGGCATCGGCCCCCGCCTCCAGCCCCGCCGTGCGCATCTCCGGGCTGTGATCGGACGTGATGAGCAGGATGGGCACAAAGGTGTCCATCATCTGGGTACGCAACTGGCGGCAACACTCCAGCGCGAGCAGGGGAGAGGTCCCTGGTTCGATCAGCACCAGATGATAGCCGCGTCCCTCGTCTGCTTGCTCACTTCCGAACAGGCGGGCAGTGGGATGGTGGCCCTGTTCCTCGACCTGCCGGCAGAGTTCACGCAAAAGCGCTTCCTCGCCGGCACAGACGAGGATTCGAGAAGGACGAGTCGAGGAATGCATCGAGGCTTCCCTTGCACAGCACTGCCAGGAGAGGCGCTTGGCCTTCGCGAGCGATACTCTGTAGGAATATACCAGAATCTGCCCGGTGCATGCGATCCTGTATCTTGCGCGCAACTGAGAGGAGCCTCGCCGTGGATTCGCAACCGTCCCGTCGTGACTGGCTAAAAGGCGCCGCCATGCTGGGTGCCGCGAGCCTCGGTCCGTCTGCGCTGGTGGCCGCCCCTCCACGTTCTCCTCGGGACTCGTTCACCTTCTGTTTCAACACCAGCACGATTCGTGGCCAGAAGCGTCCTCTCCCCGAGGTGGTGGACATCGTGGCGAAGGCCGGTTACCAGGCCATCGAACCGTGGATCAACGAGATCGATCGCTACGTCCAGGAAGGGGGAAACCTGAAGGATCTGGCCAAGCGCATTCGCGATCATGGTCTCACGGTCGAGGACGCCATCGGTTTTCCCACCTGGGTGGTGGACGACGACGCCAAACGGAAGCAGGGGTTGGAAGAAGCGCGGCGGTGCATGGATCTGGTATTGCAACTGGGAGGAAAACGGCTGGCGGCGCCTCCTGCCGGGGCCACCGATCAGGCGAACCTGAACCTCCTGAAAGCAGCCGAGCGCTATCGGGCCTTGCTGGAAGTTGGCGACAAGATGGGAGTCGTGCCGCAGGTGGAGGTGTGGGGGTTCTCGAAGGCACTGGGGCGGCTGGGCGAAACCGCACTGGTGGCAGTCGAAAGCGGGCATCCGCGCGCCTGCATCCTTCCCGATGTTTACCATCTCTACAAGGGCGGCTCGGATTTCCTGGGCCTTCATCTGCTCAGCCCGGACGCCATTCAGATCTTCCACCTCAACGATTATCCCAAAAATCCCACCCGGGCGAAGATCGCCGATCGCGATCGGGTCTATCCTGGGGATGGCATTGCGCCGTGGAAAACGATCTTCCAGGGGTTGCGTGCTGCGGGGTTTCATGGGGTGCTCTCGCTGGAACTCTTTAACCCCGAGTATTACAAGCAGGATCCGCTTGAGGTGGCGAAAACCGGGCTGGCGAAGATGAAACACGTCGTGCAGACCAGCCTGGAATGACCATGGAACCCCTCAACTGGCAACAGGCGCGGGCCGAGATGCTTCTCGACCCCACGGTGATCAATCTGAACACCGGTTCGTTTGGACCGTTGCCGCGCTCAGTCTTCGCCCGTGTCACCCAGTTGCGTCAGGAACTGGCGGCGGAACCAATGAATTTTCTGCTGCGCACGGCGCCGCCGTTGCTGTGGCAGGCACGGTCGCGCCTGGCAGAGTTTGTCGGCACCACCCCGCAACGGCTGGTTTTTACTGCGAACGTGACGACCGCCATCAACCTGGTCGCCTCGTCCTTGCGTCTGGCCGCGCCGGGCGACATTCTGCTCAGTGATCACGAATATGGAGCGATGCACTGGTGCTGGGAACGCGCAGCCCAGCGCCAGGGGTTGACTATTCGCACTTTTCCTCTCCCGATTGATCCTGATGACCCAGAGGAAATTGTCCAGGCCGCCATCCGGGCGATGACGCCGCGCACGCGCCTGCTCTTTTTCAGTCACGTGCTCTCCCCCACGGGGATGGTGCTCCCTGCACGCGAACTCTGTGCCGCCGCCCGGGCACGAGGGATTCTCACCGTGGTTGATGGAGCGCATGCGCTGGCGATGGTCCCTCTGCACCTCGATGCGCTGGGGTGCGATTTTTACGGCTCCAATTGCCACAAGTGGCTGCTGGCGCCGACGGGATCGGGATTTCTTTATCTTGGCGCCGGACAGGAAGATCGTCTGCAACCGTTGCAGGTGAGCTGGGGGTGGCAGCACGAGCACACCCGACGCGATGAGCCGGACGAATTTGGCTCGACGCCGCGCATACGCTTCCTGGAGTTTGAGGGGACGCGTGATCCCTCGCCCTGGCTGGCGGTGCCCGAGGCGCTGGCTTTTCAGGAGCGGCTGGGTTGGCAAGCGATCCGTGGGCGGATGGAGGAACTGGGTTGCCATGTTCGCCAGCGTCTGGGCCAGGACCAGAGGCTGAAACTGGCCACCCCCACGCATCCAGCGCTCCACGGCTCGCTGACGGCTTTCCATCTCCCCACCAGCACGGATCCGCAAATCCTGCGGCGACGGCTCTGGGAAGGGCATCGGATCGAGGCCCCGATCATCGAGCGGCCTTATGGATTGCTCCTCCGGGTCTCCACGCACTTCTACAATACCTGTGAGGAGATCGATCGGTTGGTACAGGCGTTGCCCGATCTCCTCAATTGAGCGAACCATCACGCGCGGGGGCTCCATGAAACCTTCTGCCTCTTCCTGGATCTTCGAGGTTACCGAAGAGAACTTTGAAACAGCGGTGGTGGAGCGATCGCATCGCACCCCGGTAGTTCTCGATTTCTGGGCCGAGTGGTGTGGACCGTGTCGCGCCCTCACTCCGGTACTGGAACGGTTGATTACTGCCCGGCAGGGAGAGGTGCTGCTGGGAAAGGTGAATGTTGAGGAAGCCCAGGCGCTGGCGCAGGCGTTCGGCATCAACGCCATTCCAGCCGTCAAGGCGATTCGCGGGGGACAGGTCATTCTGGAGTTCAACGGGGTGCTTCCCGAGGAACACCTGCGGGATTTCCTCGATCGAATCGCCTTCAGTCCGGCCGAGACCAAATTGCAAGAGGCCCAGAAACTGGAGACCGAGAATCCGGCCAAGGCCGAGACGCTCTATCGGCAGATTCTCGCCCAGGAACCCACCCTGGACGCCGCGCGTGTGGGGCTGGCGCGACTCCTTGTGGCGGCAGGGAAGGATACCGAGGTGCCAGAACTCCTCGATCCGGTGGGGGTGGAAGGCGAACTGGGCGCCGAGGCGCAGCGTCTGCTGAGTGTGCTCTCGCTCAAGCATATGGCTCCCGCGGATCAGAACGAAACGCAGTTGCGCGCCCAGCTGCAACGCGAGCCGGAGAATGCCGAGTTGCGCTATGAGCTGGGGTGTGCCCTGGCCAAGGCCAGCAAGCACAAGGAAGCCCTGGAGATGTTGCTCTCTGCCGGGGAGCGCGATTTCAAACTGGCGAGCGGCAAGGTGCGCGAGGCGATGGTGCAGATCTTCTACGCCATCGGGCAAGCGCATCCGCTGGCCGACGAGTATCGCAGCAAGTTGGCCCGTCTGCTTTACTGATCTTTTGTTCCCTGACTGGCTTCGATCTGGTAGGATGGGGCGACTCCGAGGGGGAGGCAGGGGCATTCGCTGCGTGACACGGTTTTGACATTCTGCGCGAGGTCCCCTTAAAATGGAGCAGAGATGTGGCTCCCCCCTGCGCTGGAGGATTCTCGGCTCATGAAAATGTTAACTGCCATCCCGGTCTACAATGAGGAGCGCCATCTGGAGAATGTGCTGCACGAGGTGCGGCGTTACAGTCCTCATCTCCTGGTCATCAACGATGGCTCAACAGATCGGACCGCAGAATTGCTCGCCCAGCAGACCGAGTTACACGTGGTGACCCATCCACAGAACCGGGGCTACGGGGCAGCCCTCATCTCGGCCTTCGCCTTTACTCTGGCGCACGATTATGACGTCCTGGTGACAATGGATTGTGACGGCCAGCATGAACCCTCGCGAATTCCGGTGCTGCTGGAAGCACTCGACGATGCGGATATCGTCTCGGGAAGTCGCTATCTGCGTGATTTTCGGCAGGACACCATCGCGCCCCATGATCGCCGGCGCATCAACGAGCAGGTGACAACCGAACTGAACTGCCGGTTCGGGTTGCACCTGACCGATGCCTTCTGCGGGTTCAAGGCCTACCGACGACAGGCGCTGGAACGGCTGCGCATCACCGAGACAGCGTGGGGGATGCCGTTGCAGCTGTGGGTGCAGGCGGCAGCGCTCAAGTTGCGCATCAAGGAAGTGGCAGTCCCCCGGTTGTACCTCGATCCGAACCGAGCCTTTGGCGGGGTGCTCGACGATGCCCAGCAACGGCTGGCCTACTATCAGAGCGTGATCACCAATGCGGCCCGCGAGTGCGGCTTGCTGACGATGTCGCCGAGCGAGCTTTGTCCCTGGTCAGTGTGCACCGCGAGGAACTGTTCGTGAGCGCCGTCCAGGTGCCCGTTGCCAATGGAGCGGTCGTTGCCGACCCGCCCCTGGAGCAGGGGGGCGAAGTGCTCGACCGAAACCACCAGCAACTCGAACGGTTGCCCCACGCCCTTCTGGGGATCCCCTGGCGCGAGGTAAGGCAACTGGCGCGGGAAGAGGTACTCGCCGCTGCGCACGCCTACATGCGCGCGGCGGGCGAGAATCCTCCTGCATATCCCTCTGCGCGGGTGGTGGTCACCGGGCATCAACCAGAGTTGTACCATCCCGGGGTGTGGATCAAGAACTTCGCAGTTCGGGGACTTGCGCGCCGAGCCGGGGCAGTGCCGCTTCATCTCATTGTCGATTACGACGCCATCAAGTCGCTCAGTTTGCGCTGGCCGGAGTTTCACCTGGAACGCCAACAAGCGCACATTGCCTCGACCCCTTTTGACAATGGCCGGCTGGGCGTGCCGTGGGAGGAGTACACGGTTCACAACGAATCGCTGTTCGCGGACCTTCCTTCTCGGCTTGGTCTTTTCTGGCCGTTTGAGCCGGTGCTGCAGGAATTCTGGTCGCTCGTGGTGCACCAGAGAAAGCGCACCGCACAACTGGGAGAGCGGTTTGCCGGGGCGCGCCGTGAGCTGGAGCGACAATGGGATGGCGCTTCGCTGGAAGTGCCGGTGAGCCATCTCTGCCGCACGCGTGCCTTTGCGCTCCTGGTGGGTTCGATCGTCGCCGATCTGCCCCGCTGGCATGGTTTGTACAACCAGATTGTTCAGGAATATCGGCGACGTCATCGTCTGAGGAGTTCGCAGCATCCTGTACCGGATCTGCAGCGACAGGACGACTGGTTTGAATTGCCTTTCTGGGGTTGGCGGAGAGGAGAGAGCGGGCGCGGACGCTTGTTTGCGCGGCCTTGCGAGGGGGGAATTGCCCTGCGCGTGGGGCAAGATCGCTGGCCCACGTTGCCGTGGCACGCTGGAGCCGTCGAACGCTTTCTGGATAGCTGGCAAGGGCTGGAGCGAGAGGGGTGGAAGGTGCGGCCGCGCGCACTGACCAACACGCTTTTCGCCCGCTTATTTTTTGGCGATCTTTTTGTGCATGGGTTAGGGGGAGGGAAGTACGACGAACTGACCGATGAACTGATTCGTCGTGTTCACGGAATTGAGCCTCCCCGTTTCATGGTGCTGACTGGGACGCTGCGTCTTCCCTTGCCCGCATTCCCGGCAGCGCATGCCGAGCGGAAGCGCCTTGCCTCTCTGTTGCGGGATTTACAGTTCAATCCGCAACGGCATTTGCCTGCAAAGACAGGCGATTCGGCGATTCGCGCGGTGGTTGAGGAAAAGCAGCGGGTGATGGGGGAACAACCCACGGAGCGCCACCACCGTCGACAACGCTGGCGGCTGCTGCGGGAACTGACTGCGCGGTTACAACCGGCAGTGCGCCTCGAACAGGAGCGCGTGCGCGAACTGCTCGCCGTGCAAGGCCAACTCGACCATGTGAATGCCATCCTGCAACGACGCGATTATGCCTTCTGTCTCTATCCCGAAGCGTCACTGCGCGCGTTTCTCGAACAGGTCAGCGGACCCTGAGTAAAAGAGTCGACACCGGCGACGTTGCGGCGTCGCCGGTGCGAGTAGGATGGGTAGCGGGAATTGGGTCGTGGTGTGAGGCCACCCCGAGGAGTGACCTGAGGAAGGAAAACAGGTGATTTCAGGATTTCACTTCATGCACGCCGGATCGGCGGTGCATTGCCTCACAGAGGCGTTTGCAACGATCGAGATCGCTGAGCATGGTTTCACACAGTAAATGGACCGTTTCACGGTCCTCGGCCCACTCCAGGCGCTGACGACATTGACCAAGATGTTCCAGGAGATCCTTGAGCCACAATAGGTTCATCTGGCGCTGGCTCATGGTTCACACCCCCTCAGTTGGCTTCTTCTCATCTGGGAACGTGTGAATTTCAAGCAATCGCGATGCCAATTCGTATTGGAGAGAAGATAATTATCGTAAGCTAATATTTGACAATTGTTTGAGAATGAGGGTGTTCTTTCTCCTGGAGGCAGCAAGCCACGGCGTTCTTGCAACAACTTCCCTGTGCAGTGGCTCCCTGTTGTAAGAAGGTGTAACCAGAGCGGTGCTTCCCTGAACTCCCAGGGGCGGGACCAAGGGGATTGAGGCAGACGCGGGCGCGCACTGTGCGTAGCATGAAGGGTGGAAGCGGGAAAGAGGGCTCAGTCAGGAATTGCCTGATCGTACCGAGCGAGCAGCGACTTTTCCCGGATTCGGCTTGACTTCAGACGGGAAAACTGCGACGGATGGATAGATGCACAGGAAGGGACCCTTGGAGCGATCCTGGAGGCTGCTCAGCGCCCGAAGCGCGAAGCTGCTCGATTGCCAGGGAAGACGTGGTAGCGTCTCCTCTGGGATATTCCGCCCGCCTCTGCTGATTGCGGCGCGGAAGGGAGAGAGGGAGTGACCGGGCTATGATGCGCGTGATGTGTGATTGCTGTGGCAAGGAACTACGGCCGGGAGAGGATCACCACTATGTGGTTAAAATGGAAATCTTCGCCACCACGGATCCCACCCAGTTGACAGAAAGCGATCTGGAAGAGGACCATATCGAGGCGATCAGCCAGATGCTGCAGCAAGCGACGAACGAGGAAAGCGACCCCTTCCCTCCCCCCTGTCAGCATCTTCGGTACGACCTGTGTTCGGCCTGTCGGCAGCGCTTTGTCAAGGATCCGCTGGGAAAAGAGGCTGCCCCCAAATTGCAATTCAGCGAAAATTGAGCAGGACGCCACCTGCGCATTTTTCTGAGCAAGCCGAATCTCGCGGGTGCCACCACGAGATTCGGCTTGCGGCGTTTCGGCACGTGTCAATCCTGCCCCATGTGCATGCCCATGACCGCGGCGATCTTGCGACATTCAGTCATCATCTGGCGGAAGGCACCGGGCGTGAGTGCCTGGAAGCCATCGCTGAGCGCTTTTTCGGGGTTGGGGTGGATCTCGATGATCAGCCCATCGGCACCGGCGGCGATCGCTGCTCGGGCCATGGGAGCCACCAGGCTGGCCTTGCCGGTGCCATGGCTGGGATCGACAACGACGGGGAGATGAGTGGTCTGATGCAGGTAAGGGACGCTGGCAAGCGGGAGAGTGAAACGGGTATGATCCTCGAAAGTGCGGATGCCGCGCTCACAGAGCATCACCTTGGTGTTGCCGGTTTTGAGGATGTACTCCGCGGCGAGAAGGAACTCCTCCATGGTGGCGGAGGCTCCGCGTTTGAGCAGGACCGCCAATCCTGAGGCGCCAACAGCCTCCAGGAGCGGATAATTCTGCATGTTGCGGGCGCCGACCTGCAGGACATCGGCATAGGCCGAGACCAGCTCAACCTGCTCGGGGGCCATCACCTCGGTGACCACTGCCAGTCCTGTCTGAGCACGCGCCTCGGCGAGGAACTGCAACCCTTTCTCCTTTAACCCCTGGAAGCTGTAAGGACTGGTACGGGGTTTGAAGGCTCCCCCGCGCAGGGCCTTGCCACCCATTTGCTTGACCAGGTGAGCGATTTCCAGGATCTGATCGCGGCTCTCGACGGAGCACGGGCCAGCGATCACGCCGATGTGTCCCCCGCCAACCTTCAGATCAAGGGCCTGCACGACGGTCGGCTCTCGTTTGACCTCGGTGCTGGCCATCTTGTACGGTGCCAGGATTGCGACCACTTTCTCAACCCCCTCGCAAAGTTCCAGGGATTGCTTGGCTCCGTCCCGCTTCTCGCCCAGAGCAGCCACGACCGTACGTTCGGTTCCTTCGATGACGTGCCAGCGCAGGTCGAGTTGCTCGATGCGTTCCTTGACATGTTCGATTTGCTGGGGAATCGCCCCCGGTTTCATGACCACGATCATTGATGCCCCCCTTCAGGGCCGGAGACAGCCGCACAAGCTGCTCGCTGTGAGAGAAACCGCCAGGGCAGGGGCGGCGCTAACCGCATCGCCGGGCGGGAAAATGGAAACGGCCCTGAAACCGGGTGGGTTTCAGGGCCGTGCTGGAATGCTTCGTCACGAGCGTCCGCAATCGTTCCCCTCAGTCCCACCACGCCGGGGTCGTAAACCAGTACCAAAAGTAGGTAAACGCGAAGGCCATGGGGAGCAAGAGGTTCCTTGGGTGCAGGACACACGGGAGTCAAAAGGGGAGCACCGGCCAGATACAAGCCGATGCTCCCTACAAAAAGTTTGAGGCTGCACCGACGGCAGCCCGTCGGCTGCGTTAATGCAGCCTCACCTGGTTACCACTACACACTATGACCACCTCCTTCCGCTAGAGCCACCCTGGAGAGGATTGTCAACCAGCACGATCCCCTGCAGGCTTCTAGCCCATCGTGCCACGTTAGCACGATTCCATCGCATTTCATCCTAGGCAGGGCGGAATTACCCGTCAAGGAAAAATCGCCTCCTCTCGAACAGGGAAAGGGGACCTCTTTTTGCATGGCGAGAGGGGTGAGGAAGATTCGCTCTGCATCCCCTGCGGCGGTTTTGCTATGGTGTCAACAAGACAGACCCAGGGACAAGCAGGAGTAACAGCCATGAGCGGATTCACGGGCCCCTATGCGCTGGAGCACTGGGAGCGGGGTACGATCGAGCAGGGGACCACCGGCATCGCTCCCGTGGAGGGCAATCCTTCAGCGCTGGAGTTCACCTATCGCGTGTTCCTGGGAGAACCGGCGGGCGGGGTCAGCCATCGGACGGCCACTTTTCATACCCGAGCAGACGACTCCGGGCTGGTGATGTTCGATTATGTCTACGAGATCTTCCACTCCTGGTACAATGTGCACGCCGTCCTGGAAGTGTTCAACAGAACGGCGGAGAAACGTTGGACGAAGAAACTCGTGCGGTTTTCCAATCTGGCAACAACCGGGCCGCGCACCTTCACCGGAAGTGCGAAATTCCGTGTGCATGCGGGGTGTCCCTTCGGATTCGCGATCGGAGGGAGTAACTTCGATTCCAACAGCATCCTGGAAGGCAAGTTGACGCTCACCAACTTTCGGGCTCCGATCTGGATTCCTCCCGAGGAGAAAGTCCTGGCCGGACCGCTACCGAGTGATCCCCAGGCACTGGCGTGGCTGCTCGTGAAGACTCTGAAACCCGGGGGAGCCTTGCGCCTCTGGCAGGAACTCGGGACCCTGATCAAGCTCCCTCCCGAGCCGGAGAACTCACCGAAAATGCCCTCGCGAAGGAAAGGGCGCTCCTGAGCAAAGCACGGAAAAACTGCTACAATACTCCTTCCCTCGCTCCCTGGCCTCACAGATTCAAGGGATCCCATGGTGCGCATGCTCACCCTTTGGCGGTTGGCCGTCCTCCTGGTGCTGGGTGTCGGCCTGCTGGTCCTTCTCGATGACGACCCGACCCCGCAGGTGACGGCGGAAGCACCTCCCGTAACACCTCAAGGCACACCCAGCGTGTTCGAATGTCGCTGGACCGATCTTCCCATCACGCTCGATGGCAAGGCCGATGAGGAGGCCTGGAAACATGCGCAGGTGATCGATCACTTCACGCTTCCCTGGCTGGGGAAGAACGAGCGCAAGGCGCGGACGGCCACCCGGGCAAGGCTCTTGTGGGATCGTGAGTATCTCTATTTCTTCGCCGACATGGAGGATAGCGATCTCTATGCCGATGTGAAGGAGCATGACGGACAGACCTGGGATAACGATGTTTTTGAGCTGTTCTTCAAACCAGCAGATGACAGGCCGGGATACTACGAGTTCCAGGTGAACGCGGCTGGAACGGTGATGGATCTTTTTTTGCCGCGACGGGGCTCGGGTGGGTTCCAGCGCTTCAAGAAGGATGGCACTTTCCACATCGAGGCGAAGGTGCACCTGCGGGGCACTCTCAACAAGTGGCAGGACCGGGATCAGGGTTGGTCAGTCGAAGGGCGTATTCCCTGGAAAGACTTCCTGCGCACCGGAGGGCGACCCGAGATCAACGAACGATGGAAGTTCGCCCTGTGCCGCTACGATTACTCGGTGGATTTCGAGGGGCCGGAACTCTCCACCTGTGCCCCACTGCGCTCCAAATCGTTCCCGGACTTCCATCATTTCGAGGATTACGCCACCCTGACCTTTGTTGGCCCGATGAGCAACAAGGGGGCTCGGCCATTTGGCATCGAAAAACGCCTTCCACTCACCACCTCGAAAGTGGTGGGTTCTCCGGAGCCTCCGCCGCCCTACCGGGTGAAACGCGTTTTCCCCAAACTCAAGGTAAACTTTCCCATCTGTGTGACACGGCAACCTGAGAGTGACCTCCTCTGGTTTGTGGCAGAAGCGTGGTCCTATGGACCCACCACCATTCAGCGTTGCCAGGAGAACCCGGATGTTCGCACCGCGGAGACGATCCTCAAAATCGATGGGGTGGCCTACGACATCGTCTTTCACCCAAAGTGGAAGGAGAACGGGTACGTCTACCTGGGACTCAACGGCCCCAGCTCGGCAGGCCCTCGGAAGACACGGGTGCTGCGCTACACGATGCAAACCCGCCCTCCATACAAGCTTGATCCAGGATCTGAAAAGGTGATCATTGAATGGCCCTCCGATGGCCACAACGGCGGGGCGATGTGTTTTGGCCGGGATGGAATGTTCTATGTCACTTCAGGGGATGGCACCTCGGACTCCGATACCCACATTGTCGGGCAGGATCTGAGCAAGTTGACCGCGAAGGTGCTGCGGATTGATGTGGATCACCCCGAGAAGGGCAAAGCGTATTCGGTGCCAAAGGATAATCCCTTCGTGAACACGCCGGGGGCGCGCCCAGAAACCTGGGCGTACGGGTTGCGCAACCCGTGGCGCATGACGGTCGATCCCAGGACCGGGCACATCTGGGTCGGCAACAATGGCCAGGATCTCTGGGAGCAGGCGTTTCTGGTGCGCAAGGGGGATAATTACGGCTGGTCGGTCATGGAGGGAAGCCATCCCTTTTATCTTAATCGCAAGGCGGGACCCACCCCCATTGTGAAGCCAACGGTCGAGCATCACCACAGCGAGGCACGCTCCTTGACCGGGGGTGTGGTCTACCACGGCAAGAAATTCCCCGAGTTACAGGGGGCCTACCTCTACGGCGATTATTCCACCGGGAAGATCTGGGGCGTGCGCCACGATGGCGAGAAGATCGTCTGGCACAGGGAATTGACCGATAGCACCCTGCAGATCACCGGGTTTGGACTCGATAGCCACGGCGAGTTGTTGATCTGCGACCATCGCGGCCACGAGGAGGGCGGCTTTTACACCCTGGAAGCAACGCCAAAGGATCTTCCTCCCTCGACCTTCCCACGCAAGCTGAGTGAAAGCGGACTCTTCCGCTCGGTGAAGGGACATCTCGTCGAACCTGCGTTGATTCCCTACTCCGTCAACGCTCCTCTCTGGTCCGATGGGATGTACAAGGAGCGATATCTGGCACTTCCCGGGGCGGATTCTCACATCGACTTTACCCGTTCGCGTGGCTGGAATTTCCCTGATCGAACCGTCCTGGTCAAATCGTTTGCCGTTGAGCGGGAAGAGGGCAACCCGGCATCGCGGCAATGGATCGAGACGCGTTTTCTCACCAAACAGGAGGGGGAATGGGTGGGATATTCGTATCGATGGAACGAGGAGCAGACGGAGGCAAGCCTGGTTGACGCCCGAGGAACGGATCGCGAATTGACCATTCGCGTACCTCGTTCGCGTGAACACCCCGAAGGGACGCGCAAGCAGACATGGCATTATCCCAGCCGGGCCGAGTGCATGGTGTGCCACAGTCGCGCGGCCAACTTTGTGCTGGGGTTGTGCGAATTACAGATGAACAAGGTGCACGATTATGGCGGGGTCAGCGATAACCAGCTGCGAACGCTCGAACATCTTGGCGTGCTCCGAGTCAACTGGGCGGAGGAAACGCGGAACGCCATGCGCGAGGAGTTGCGAAAAGCCGGCAAGAGCGAAAAGACGATCAACGAGTACATGGAGAAACAAACGGCAACCCGCGATCAGCGTGAGGCGCGTCCCTCGACTCTGCTGAGTTTTCCGCCGGAGAAGTATGATCGCCTGGTGGATCCCTACGAACGGAAGAACGACCTGACCGCGCGAGCGCGGGCCTACCTGCACAGCAACTGCAGTTCCTGCCATGTGGAGGCGGGGGGCGGGAATGCACAGATCAACCTTGAATACGCCGCCGCGCTGGCAAAGATGAACCTGATCGATGTGCGCCCGCAGCATCACACCTTCAACCTGACCGACGCCCGCCTCATTGCTCCGGGGCATCCCGAGCGGTCGGTGTTACTCCATCGCATGAGTCAACGCAAGGAAGGGCACATGCCGCCTCTGGCGTCGTCGCTTGTTGATCGAGCCGCGGTCGAGCTGATGCGCGACTGGATCAAGCAAATGAAAGTTCCATGACCACAGAGCACGACTCCGCATGGGGGGTGCAAGGAGAACACAGCGTTCGAGGACCTATCAGGGATCGATCAGGATCCAACGGGGCTCGGGATCCTGCGCCGTGTAGCCCCAGCGAACATTGTCGAAGGTGGGATCGGGGAGCATCAAACGGCTCACGTCCGCAGAGGGATGGATCTGAAAAATGATCTCGATGAGGGTGGTGCGCGTGCTCTGGCTTCCGCGAGGATGCACGTCGAAGACTCGTTCACGCACCAGCCAGGAACGTTCGTGTTCGTCGGTGCCCTGGTTGAACACGTGGGTCGCGCCCCGGTGTGTGGTTGCGGCTGCAACCGCGTGGAGAATGCGCTGTTCCAGGGCAATGCGATTTCGCCCCAGTTTGAAAGGGTGATTCATCTCCTTGAGGACGAGTTCAGGGTGATCGAGGACTTCAACGACTACTCCGTCTGCCCCGCGGCCCAGTTCGAGGATGCTGGGTCGCGGTCGCACGCCAGGGATATGCGAAAACGGGGTCATGGGGAATCCTGTCCGTGATGCTGGTTGAGAGGGGAGTTCGGAACTCCTTGATTGTCTCTGGGATTGGGGCGCTGTCAAGTGTCGCGTCAGGTCGCCGAAGAGCTCCGGTTTGTCGGTGTTTCCTCGTTTGCGAGGGATCTCAGGTCAGTCCGTCTTTTTTCTTCGGCGGGTCTTTCGGTATAGTGTGAACAGTGAGAGTTCGCCACCCCTCGCCGGTTAGCTATCATGCCCGCACTCACCTTTGAATTTGACGTCGTTGTTGTCGGGGCCGGTCATGCTGGCGTCGAGGCAGCTCTCGCTGCGGCCCGGCTTGGTCTCCGGACCGCCTTGTTGACCATGAATGCCGATGCGGTTGCGCAGATGAGTTGCAATCCGGCGATTGGCGGAGTGGCCAAGGGGCAGATTGTGCGGGAGATTGACGCCCTGGGCGGAGCGATGGGCGAGGTGATCGACGTCTCGGCGATTCAGTTCCGCATGCTCAATCGGACCAAGGGCCCGGCGATGCACAGCCCGCGCGCCCAGGCAGACAAGAAACTCTATCAGTTCACCATGAAGCAGCGCGTGGAGGCGCAACCCAACCTCACCCTGCGTCAGGAACTGATCGAAGGGTTGGTGCTGGAGGAGGTGGCGGGGGGAGTCCGTCCCAGCGGGGCGACCCGGCGCGTGCTGGGAGTGCTTGCGCGGGGAGACACGCTCTATCGTGCCCAGGCAGTGGTGCTCACCACCGGAACCTTCCTCAAGGCGCTGATGCACACAGGGGAGGCGAAAACCCAGGGTGGTCGCGCCGGGGATCAGTCTGCCGAGGCGCTGAGCGAGAGTCTGGCGAGTTGTGGCTTTGAACTGGCGCGCTTCAAGACAGGCACTCCCTGTCGGCTCAATGGACGCACCATCGATTTCAGCAAATGTGAGGTCCAGCCCGGGGACAGCGATCCGCGTCCGTTCAGTTTTCTCCATGGTGCGGTGACGCAGCCGCAACTGGATTGCCACATTACCTATACGTCGCCAGAAGTCCACGACCTGATTCGCGCCAACCTGGATCGGGCGCCCATGTATTCCGGGCAGATCCAGAGTCGCGGACCGCGCTACTGTCCCTCGATCGAGGACAAGGTGGTGCGTTTCGCGGACAAGGAACGCCATCAGATTTTTCTGGAACCAGAAGGGCGGAATACCCTCGAGTATTACTGCAATGGAATCAGTACCAGTCTGCCCAAGGATGTGCAGCAGGCGATGTTGCGTTTGATCCCGGGGCTGGAACGGGCAGAGGTGATGCGCTGGGGTTATGCGGTGGAATACGACTATGCCCCACCCACGCAGTTGCACGCCACGCTGGAGACCAAGTTCGTCGAGGGGCTCTATTTTGCAGGGCAGATCAACGGCACTACCGGCTACGAGGAAGCAGCGGCTCAGGGATTGCTGGCCGGGATCAATGCCGCCCTCAAGATCAAACATGAGCCGGCGTTAATCCTCGATCGTGCTCAGGCGTACATTGGCGTGCTGATCGATGACCTGGTGACACGCGGGGTCGATGAACCGTACCGCATGTTCACTTCGCGGGCAGAGTATCGGCTGCTGCTGAGGCACGACAACGCCGACCGGCGCCTAACCCCGCTGGGCCGGCGCGTGGGTTTGGTTGAGAACCAGCGCTGGCAGCGCTTGCAGGAGAAAGAAGAGGAGATCGTTCGCCTGCAGGAAGTTCTGACCAGGCATCGCCACGAACGGCACACCCTGGAGCAGTGGCTCCGTCGGCCCGAAACCACGTGGGAAGAAGTGACTGCGCTGGCGCCGGGAGAATGTCGCGAGGCGTTGCAGAAGGCAGGACCGGAAGCGATCGAACAGGTGGTGCTGGAGGCGAAGTACTCGGGTTATATCGCCCGGCAGGCAGACCAGGTCGAACGCTTCCAACGGATGGAGGCGCGGCCCATTCCGCCGCACTTTGACTTTCATGCGGTGCCACAGATGCGTGCCGAGGCGAAGGAAAAGCTGGCGCGCATCCGCCCAGCCAATCTCGGGCAGGCGAGTCGGATCAGCGGGATCAACCCCGCCGACCTCGCCGTCTTGCTGATGTACCTCGATTGATGCTCCCGCCCAACGGGGACGCCCGGTCGTTCCAGAGGAGTGCAGGGGCGGGTCTGCTTCTCGGACAAAGAGGAGCAGAGGGGGTTGTCAATCTGGGAGGAAAGACGCAACCGGAGAGGGCAGGTATTCCGATAAAGGAAGAGAAGACACTCGAGGTAAGGCAAGCCACCGCGACTTTGAAAGCGAGCGAAGGTGGGAAAAACCGACAAGAGGGAGAAGAAAGGTCGGTAAGGCAGGAAAAAGTGGGAAACTGGAGGAAGTAACCATGACTGAAGAGGTTAGAGCGACGAGGGCTGGCCGATTCGCGTTGACACGTTTGCCAGGCTGGCTATAATCGCGATCGGTGGCAAGATTGGTAATCCCCTCCACTTGTCTCTGCTCACTTCGGCAACGAAGTAGACCAACGAACACCTAGAACACACCAAGCAGATCGCGGGCGGGGCAACAAACGGACGATGAGAGGCAAATCACGGATGATTTCGGGCCAGCTCCTCCCCGGTTGCTGGTCCTCACTCGTGCGACTGGCCCTGGCCAGTAAGGGATGGACGAACGCATGAAAACCGTATTCACGACCGGTGAAGCCGCCAAGATCTGTAAGGTGAGTCAGCAGACGATTATTCGCTGCTTTGACAATGGACAGCTGAAAGGATTCCGCGTCCCGGGTTCGCGTTTTCGCCGCATCCCCCGCGAGGCGCTGTACAAGTTCATGAAGGACAACGGAATCCCCACCGATGCCCTCGAAAGCGGGAAGCGTAAAGTCTTGCTGGTGGACGATGATAACGAACTCGTCGATTTGATGACCCGCGTCATCGAAGAAGACGGTCGGTTTGAAGTGCGCGTGGCCGGCAATGGCTTCGACGCCGGGATGATGGTCAAGGAATATCGTCCGGACATCATCGTGCTCGACGTGATGCTCCCCGATATCAATGGCAAGGAAGTTTGCCATCGGGTGCGCGCCGACTCGACCCTCGAAGATGTGCGCATCCTTTGCATCTCCGGCATGATCGAGGAAGACAAGATCCACGAGTTGCGCCTGTCCGGGGCCGATGACTTCCTGCACAAGCCCTTCGATATCGAGGAACTCATCGACCGGATGTGTACCCTTCTGGAAATTGAACCCGCCTCCACCATGGCCTGAGCCCGGCCTCTCGGCTGGAGTCTAGCGCTCGCCCCCGGAACGGATTGGCCTGTGCGGATTGCGCGCACGCCGATCCGTTCTGGACCGAGCCTCTGCCGGAAGGAGCACGCGTCGTGAGGTCCGGGTCCATCGCTGAAGCTGCGCTCCGGCTTCCCTGGTTGCCGCCAGGGATACCGACCTTGCTGGCCCTGACAGACCCCGCTCTGCCTGTGGCATGGGGCCAGGTCCGTCACGATCCAGGGCTGGTGTTGCATCTGGTGCGCTCCTCCTTCGCGCGCGTGTTCACTCCAGGCGTCTCTGCTTATCCCACGCTTCTGCAAGCCCCTGAGATTCTCGACACGCTTTGTCAGCATCTTCAGCACGGGGAGCCCGCGACCTGGAAGGACACCGGGGACGCCAAACTCCTGGTGCATCGGAACGCCCTGCGATACGCTTGCACGGCGGAATATCTTGCGTCGCGCACCGGTCAGTGCGATCCCGACAATGCCTGGGTCGCCGGGTTGCTCGCTCCGCTCGGCTGGCTGGCGGTGGTGGCCTTCGCTCCGGACCGGGTGCATGCCTGTGTCAACGATCCCGCCTGGAATCGCGACCCAGAAGCGGTGCAGAAACGGATCTGGGGGCTGGATCACGCAGCGCTGACCCGACGACTGGTGCGGCGATGGTCGCTCCCGGAGTGGCTGGCCTCCCTCCTTGGTGCGCTGGCGTTACCGCGGCACGTAGCACAACATCTTGGTGCAGATCCGGGTCTGTTCCGTGTGGTGCAACAGGCACTCCGGCTGGTACAGAGCACCGGGGAGGGATTGGCGCTGGCGGTTCCCCCCCTGGCCGACGACGATGCTTTTCCCACCCTGAGCATGCCGAGCCTTCCCGAGGATCTCCCTGCGGAGGAGGCGGCCCCGCATGTGCCAGCGATCCCGGTCGAGATTGTCTGTCGACTGCTCACCCTGGCCGCGGCACAGCGCCGACTGGCCTGCGGGGCCGGGCAGGCACAACTCGAAGCGGAACTCGATGTTCTCTATCACCTCTTGCGATTACCCCAGAAAACGGCCGAAGACCAGCTCCGTGATCTGAAACTGCGCTCGCTGGCAGAATTCGCCGCTGGCGCTGGCCACGAAATCAACAATCCGCTGGCGGTGATCAGTGGGCAAGCGCAGTATCTGCTTTCGCACGAAACCGAGGGGGAGCGGCGTAAGCCCCTGGAAACGATCATCGCCCAGACCCAGCGTATTCATCGCTTGCTCCGCGAGGTGATGCAGTTTGCCCGCCCGGCGATTCCCCAGAAGCAACCCGTCAAACTGTGGCGCCTGCTGGAAGAGGTGATGGAAACGCTCGCTCCGCTGGCACAACAACGGGAGGTCGAACTTCGCCTGGAAAAACGGATCAGCGGGACGAGTAACGACGCGACTCTGGCCGGCGATCCCCCGGGAGTGCTCGTGCATGCCGACGCAGGGCAGTTACGCACCGTTTTGACCTGTGTGCTGCGCAACGCCATCGAGGCGGCCCCGCGCCAGGGGTGGGCGTGTCTGGCGCTGATTCCGCCTGTGCATGATCGCGTGGAGGTGGTTGTCGAGGACAACGGGCCTGGGCTGACTACCTGTCAACGTGAACACCTCTTCGATCCGTTCTACTCGGGACGCTCCGCCGGACGGGGAGCAGGGCTGGGCCTGTCGATTGCCTGGTCGTTAACCCGATTGCAGGGGGGAGAGGTCTTCCTGGCCAGTCAACCCGAGGAGATCACGCGTTTTGTCGTCCGCCTTCCTCTCCTGCGCTCCTCCTCGGAGGCCCTCGCAGGCTGAAGCCGAGTAAAGTGCTCTTGCATACAATTCCCCTTCACGGTATAGCCACCGCGCCGGTGGAAGAAGCGCTTCCCCACTGCGTGCGCAACGGGTGCGCTCCTCCACGGTCCCCAATCTTACATTCGGATCGAGGAAGAGGTGAGCTATGCCAATCTCGCTCTCCAGCGAGGATGTGCGCCATCATCTGGCTGCCAGTCTGGAACTGGGCGAAGTGGTCAGTTACACGGTTTGCCCCTTTCCTCTCCCTGCCGAAGAGGAGCTGACCTTTCTCCGCGAGCAGGAACTGAGCAGCCGCGTGCACAAGAATATCAGTTACAAGCCGGCGCGCAGGCGCGTTGGCGGGGTAGGGCGGATTCCTCAGGCCCAGCGCGAACGGTTGCAGAAGATCCTGGGGAACTTCTCGGCGAGTGTGACGGAGTGGGTGTACGAAACCTTGCCGATGTATCGCTCGGGATGTCGCCTGGATCAGGTGAGTTATCGGCCGCTGGAAGAGGCCACGCGCTCGCTGCGGCTCAAGGCACGCAACGATCTGCTTCACGTTGATGCCTTCCCCACGCGCCCCACCAATGGCTGGCGCATTCTGCGCGTATTCGTGAACATCAACCCGACCGAACCGCGCGTCTGGGTGACATCCGAGCCGTTTGCCCGGCTGCTCGAACGCCATGGGCACGCCGCCGGCTTGCCTGGGACGGGCCGAGGCTGGTTGCGCGCCTTTCCCCGGCTGGTGCTGGATGCCGTGCATGGCCGCTCGGAGTATGATTCTTTCATGCTGCGCTTTCATGACTACTTGAAGGCGAACGAACAATTTCAGGAACGCACCTTGAAACGGCTGTGGCATTTCCTCCCTGGATCAGCCTGGATGGTGATGACCGATGCCTGCAGTCACGCCGTCTTACGCGGACGCTACGCCCTCGAACATTCGTACTTCATCAATCCACAGAGCCTCGTCTGCCCGGAAGAATCGCCCCATGCGCTACTGGAGAAAATCTGTGGTCGCCCGGTGTTGCGCCGTGCCGCCTGAGTTAGACGAGGCTGTCTGAAGCGTCGTTGCTGCAGGGAGGGCCTACCCTCCCTGCGCACTCAATTGACGCGGTCGCCTGATTTGCCATAATCAGGAAGCGACCTGGGGCAGCTCTCTGGCAGCTTCTTGAGATTGGCACCATGCACAGCTCCATCATTCCCACCTCCTTGTTGATCGACTATCACATTCTCGACGAACTGGGGCGCGGTGCTGACTGGGCCACGTATCGGGCAACGGAGCGTGGTCGCGACCGTACCGTGGTCGTCAAGGTGTATTCCACCAGCCTTTTCGCCAATGCCGGAGCGCGGCTCGCCTGGAAGAAACACCAGGACGATCTTGCTGACTATCATCAGCCTGCCCTGGCGCGACTTCTCGATGTGGACGAGGTGGATGGGCAGACCTATTTGTGCCGGGAATATATCGAGGGAACCACTCTGGAACGGCGGTTGGAGGCCGGGCGCGCGCTGGAGCCCCGGCTGGCGGCCCGAATCGCGGTTCAACTCGCCGAGGCCTTGGCGATTGCTCATCGGGTCCCAGTGATTCATGGCAATCTCAAGCCGAGCAATGTGATCCTTGATCGAGAAGACAAGGTCCATTTGACCGATGTCGGCTTGCCGGCCGCCTCTCTGGCTCATGAGGCGGACATTCCTCCCGGGGCGCGACCCATCGGGCATCGGGCACCAGAGTGTCTGGTTCAGGGAGAGAACCAGGCCACGCCAGCGAGCGATATCTGGGGCGTGGGGGTCCTTCTCTACCAGATGCTCACCGGCAAACATCCCTTCGCAGGCGGGGTAGCCGAGCAGCACCACGCCATCCTCGCTTCCAATCCAGTTCCCCCGTCGCAGCTTCAACCCGATTGTCCGCCGGATCTGGAGGCAATCTGTTTGCAATGCCTGCAAAAAGCGCCCGATCGGCGCTATCGTGCGATGAGCGAACTGGAGCATGATCTGCACCATTTTCTCGCTGGTGCGCCGGTGCAGGCCCATCGACCCGGAGGGCTGAAGCGGTTGCTGCGTCCGGCCCGCTCGCGTTCCCTCCTGGTCGCGGGGTTCGTGGGAGCGGTGCTGGGGCTGATTGCCTGTGCCTTTCTCGCCTATCAGCTCCATGGGGAACAGACCGTGGCACGTCAGGAGGCGGAGCAAGCTCGTCGCCTCGCTGAGGAACAACGCCAGAGCGCCGAACGCGAACAGATCCGCCTGCGCGAGGTGGCGGCTCGCGAACAGCAGATCAGCGAACGCCTGATGGCCAATGGCGAGGAGACGGAAGAACGGCTGTTGCGCCAGTTACAGCAACAGGAACGCGAACTGCGTCAGGTTGCGGAGACCGCTCGCTACAGCCGCCTGATCACCTGCGCCGAGCGTGACTGGGAGGCGAATCGTCTTGCGCGTGCCTCGGCGTTCCTGGAGCAATGTCCCTGGGATCTGTGTCGCTGGGAATATGGCTTTTTGCAGCGCCTGTGCCAGGGGGTCGAACCGCATCTCCAGGGGCACGCGGATGCCGTCCGGGCCGTCGCTGTCAGCGCGGAGGGACGCCTCCTGGCCACCGGGAGCAAGGATACCACTGTCAAGTTGTGGGATCCGGAATCTGGTCGTTTGGTGCGTTCACTTGCTGGGCACTCGGCCTCGGTGTTCGCCCTCGCCTTCCACCCGGAGGGACGGATTCTCGCCTCCGCCGGGGATGACCTGACCATTCGCCTCTGGAATCTCGACCAGGCGCGTCCAACGTCGCTCATCCTGCAGGGACACACCCGTGCCGTGCGCGCCCTGGCGTTTAGCAAGGATGGCAGCCGGCTTGCGAGTGGCAGTGACGATCAACTAATCAAGCTCTGGGATGTCCAGACCGGGAAGGAAAAGGCGTCATTGAAGATCCCCGAAGGGGAAACGGTGGGGCTGGCCTTTCACCCGGATGGCAAACGCCTTCTCTCCGCTGGGAGTGGACGGGTGGTTTACATCTGGCAACTCGAGACCAACAAGCTCGCGTCTACCTGGGGAGGTCATACCGCGCCTATCACCGCCCTGGTGCTGGATCGCCAGGGGAAGAAAGGGATCACTGCGAGTGAAGATGGCATGATTCGTGTCTGGGATGCCAGCAGCGGCCAGAGCATCCTGACACTCCCGACCGGAACGCGCGGGATTCAGGCACTCGCTCTCAGCCCGGACGAGGAGGAACTGGCCACGGGGGGAGAGGATGCGGCGGTCCATTTGTGGAGCCTGGGAACGGGTGCTCCCCGAGGCATGCTGCGCGGCCATTTGCGAATGGTGCGCGGGCTGGTCTATCACCCCGCGGGGAAGACGCTCGTCTCGGTAGCCGATGACTTTGATGGGATTCTCTGGACTCGGGGAACCGATCCGCGCTCGGTGACGGTGCCGGCTCACAAGGGCGCGGTGGTCGATCTTGCCGCTGCTGGGAATGGGGGATTGCTGATCACGGCTGGAGAAGATGGCACGGTGCGCCTCAGGGATGCACTGACCCACGAGGCACGGCACACCTGGGAAGGCTATCCGGGAGGGGTCGCTGCCCTGGCACTGAGCCCGGATGCGTCGTTGCTCGCGGTCGCAGGCAAGACACGCAATGTCGAGGTGCGCGAGATTCCCAATGGGGCTGTGGCACAGGTATTGCCTCATCAGAACCTTATCTCGGCCCTGGCCTATCGTCCCGATGGCAAGCAACTGGCGGTGGGCACACGGGATGGCCGGATCAAGCTCTGGGAAAGCGGCAACGACGAGGCCACCTTGCTGAAGGGACCGATCGAAGCGATCCTGAGCCTCGTTTACCATCCCGAGGGGAAACGTCTCGCGGCCAGCACCGATCGGGGCACCGTCCTGGTCTGGAATAGCGAGAAGGGCGATCTGGAATTGACGATTCAGGGTCAGAATCAAGCGGTCCATCAACTCGTGTACAGCCCGGATGGCACGTGGCTGGCAGCAGCCGGAGACGATGCTTCCGTGCGTTTGTTCAACGCCAGGACTGGCGAGTTGATTCGGAGTTTGCGGGGCCACTCGGAATCCGTTCGCGCGGTGCGCTTCAGTCCGGATGGGCAGCGGCTGGCGAGCGCGGGGACAGATGGAACGATTCGGATCTGGAATCCTGCGACCGGGGATGAACTACTGACACTCCATGGTCACACCCGTGCGGTTCGCTGTCTCAGTTTCGATGCAGCCGGGCGTCAGCTGTTTTCGGGAGGGAACGAGGGAGCGATTCATATCTGGGAGGCCGGGGTGGTGGGACATGCCCGGTTTCGTCGTGAACTGCCCAGTCCCCTGTTGACGCTCGCCGTGAGCCCGGATGGACAGACGGTAGCAACGGGGAGTGAGAACGGCGCGATCATGCTCTGGGAGTTACGCACCGGCAAGGGGCGCACCCTGGTTCCCGGAGGGAATACCCGCGTCAAGCGCTTTGCGGTCGTCTATCGCCCCGATGGGAAATATCTGCTCGCGTCGGGAGGAGACGAGACGGCCATCCTCTGGGAAGTGGCCACGGGTAAACAGGCCGCGACCTTGCGCGGGCATACCCAGCCGGTCAACTGCGTCGCCTGCAGTCCCAGGAGTAACCTGATTGCCACGGGAAGCGCCGACAACACCGTGCGCATCTGGGATGCCCTGTCAGGCAAGCAGGTGAAATGGTTCGACAAGCAGGATACCTCGGTGCAAACGATTGCCTTCAGTCCCGATGGGAATACGGTGGCGTGGGGGAGCTACGATGGCGTCATTCGGTGCTGGGATCTGGCGAGTGACAGGGTTCGGACCCTGCGCGGCCACCAACGCGATGTTCATGTCCTCGTCTTTGCCCCAGAGGGGAAGCAGCTTGCCAGCGGGGGGGAAGATCGGCTCATTCTGGTGTGGGATCTGGCCAGCGGTCAGCCCACCCAGCGCCTGCGCGGCCACACCGGGGCCGTTCACAGCCTGGCCTACCACCCCTCCGGGAAGCGGTTGCTTTCCGGTGCAGCTGATGAGACGCTGCGCCTCTGGGAGGTGTCCACCGGCAATCTCCTGGCCACCCTGCACGATCACCGCGATCGTGTGACCGGGGTGGCTTTTCATCCTTTTGGGACAGGGTTGATTTCGAGCAGTTTCGATCGTTCGCTGAAAATCTGGGATGATCCCGCTCCGCCCGTGGCGGTGAAGGTGCCGTGAAGGAACAATCACGCCGTTGGTAGGCGGGATACCGATTGTGCGCATTGTTCTTCACACAACGACTACATCGCGCCGAGGGAAGAGGAAGAGAGGTCTGTGCGGAAAAGGAGTTGCCCCTCCTGGGTAATCTGGGCAAAATAAACTTCTGGCGCTGGCTGTTCCCGGTGTCCGGGAAACACCTCTATTGCGGCGGAGCGTTCGTCGCAGCCAGCCTCGACATCGGAACAGAATGCTCCCCCAATCCAGAACCCGGCCTCATGCTGGGAGGTAGGCGACTCCGACATGGCAACTCACCCAGATGCTGGTAACAAGGGCCGTCCAGACAAAACTCCAAGCGGTTCGCCCCAGGCGAATCCACACGAGCAACTCGACATCGAACCGGTGGAACTCGACGAGGAGATTCTCGCCGCGCTGAACGAGAGTGCGACCGAGGCAAGTTCTCTCCAATCCGAGGTTGTGGAGGAGATCGCCGAGGTCGAGGTCGGTGAGGAGGTCCACGATGTCATGGACGAGGAGCCCACCTTCCTCGAAGACGAACCGCCCTCTGGCTCGGCGATTAATCTGGGGTCCAAACGATCCCCCAGCAGTCCCTCCACGGGCGGACAGCATTCCATGGACTGGGCCAACCTGGTCGGGAGTCCGCCCTCGTCTCATCCAACCACGCCGCCCAAGTTTGACTCGCCTTCCGATGCCGATGTCCTGGACAACGTGTCAGAGATTCTCGACGAGGACGCTCTGGCTGAACCCACTCCGCGTCCAGCAACTCCTGAATCATCGCGTGTCGATCTGAGCGAACCGGCACCGCGCAAGGATCCGTTCCGCTCCGATCTGCGCGAGGAACTGAATGCACCGAGTGGCGATTCGGGGATCCTTCTCAACGAGGACGATGTGATTGCAGAGGAGGACATCGATTTCGCCAACCTGGAAGAGTCAGCGCCCACGTTGACCCAGGATTCCATGGCGGATCTTGCGGTTGGGGTGGATATTGCCGAGGGAGCGTCCGATTCCCTTCAGGTGGCTTCCAACCCGCAAGTGGAAGGAGAGGATTCGGGAATTGTCATCGACGACGTTCTCATTGAGGAGGAGACCGCCGAGGAACAGCTGGAAGAGATCGCCGAACTGGACGAATCCGCGCTGACCGAGGAGGACGCTGTCGTTGTCGATCACCCCATTGTGGTGGGTGGCGCGGAGGGAAGTTCCTCCGCGGTTAATCTCGGCGAAACGGTGGAGGGAGAGGCTTACGTAGAAGATCTCCTTCTGGAGGAAACCGCCCCGGCCGAGCAGCCAGGGTCTCCTTCTGAGGACCCGAACGAAGATGCGTTCGATATGTTGCAGGAACCCGACGGCCCGATCGAGGTGATCGAGGATCACCATGAACAGGGCCTGGAGGATTACCTGGGCGAACAACAACCAAGCAGCGGCGGCACCGGGAATGTGCAACTGGGTGGGGTTGCGGTCCACTCCGAGGATAGTGCCGAAGGGACGTTGGAAGATCACGGCAGCGACCTGGATGAGGATGCGGCTGCGGCACTGCTGGAGGGTGGAGCTGCTGACGAGGGGGAAGGGCTGTTGGCGGGCGAGGAAGCACTGCACGCCGACGAGGTGGTCGAGGAAGCGGCGGAGGAGGAAACCGAGGCTCGCGCCAGCAGCCGCCCGCGCACTCCGGAGAAAGCGCGTAAGGGTGGCGGGGGACTCCTCGGTTGGATCGGGGGGACGGTGGTTGGCACTGGAATTGGTGCGGCGGCCTGTGTGGGGCTGTGGTTTGCGGGGCTCGTTCCGGGCACCTCCACGCCGAAGACGCAGCCGACGATTCCCCAGACGCGACAGACTCCCGTCGGGTCGGTCACGCGCGATATCAGCATCGGCCAGATGGTCCGCGATGGCGACCTGGCCGAGGCTCCGCCCCCCATCGATGAGAACGACGCGGAACAGCTGGCCGAGCGGGGGCAATTCCGCTGGTTGAAATACCTGCAAACTCAGCTGAAAGACAACAAGCCGCTGAATATCCAGGATGAGGACGTCAAGTTGGCGTGGGGGGATTTCGACAAGGCGAACGCCGCCAAGAATCCCGTGGCATTGTACTGGATGGGGCACATTCAGGAGATGACCAACCAGCTGCCCCAGGCACGCCAGACCTATCAGAAGGGGTTGCAGGAATTCCAGCAAGATCCGGCACGCCGTGCGCTCTTTCAGGCCGGGCTGGATCGCCTTGATTTGCGAGCCGGAGCCGCCGCGGTCCCTGGCCCACAGACACGTCTTTTTGACGATGAACAACTGGTGCTCATTCTGCTGGCCTTGCAGGCGCCGGCCGAGCAACCAGGCGCAGGGACGCCCGCCGAGGTTCCCGAGGCCGGGACATCCTTCTGGCAAGCGCTGAAGTTTGCTCGCCAGCAGAAGTACACCGAGGCGCTCAAGGCGCTGGGTGAGGCGAAGAAGAATCACGCTCTGCGACGAATCACCCACCTGCGCAAGGCACAGAATCCGCTGAGCGATCCCACAGAAGAGATCTTTCTGCAGAGCTGCGACGAGTTGCAGGTGTACTGGCTGTTGCAGGATCGCTTGCGTGCAGGGGGTTACCTGGCCGCGAACAACAAGGATCCTCTCAAGGCGATCGACAAGGCGCTGGCCGATCTGGCCCAGACACGGACCGAGGTGAAGACATTACAGACCGCGAATATGACCTTGCAGACGGCCAATACTCAGTTGACAGTCGAGAACAAAAAGGCCGACGCCATGGTCAAGACGCTCACCACCCAGGTCGAGGACGGCAAGAAGGCAACCCTGGCGGCCATGGATCTGGTCAAGGATCGCGACGCCAAACTGAAAGCGCTGGATGGCGAGCTGAAAGCGGCGGCGGCAAAGCAGAAAGCCACCGAAAATAAACTGGTTTTAACCGAGATGCAGCTGGCGCAGAGGGAGACGGCCCGCAAGGGGCTGGAAACGACCCTTGGCGATATCATCACGCGCCTGGAAAAGGGGGGGATATTGCCTCCCAAGGCGAAGCCGAGCGATATCCTCAAAGGGATCGACGATGCCATCTCCCTGGCGCGGATGAAAGATCCCAAGGGGGAGGTGGCCGCGGCACGGATGGAAGCCCAGCTCGCCAGGACGCAGTTGCAACAACGCTGGACGCCGGCAGAAATGCTGAAATTCTGGCAGGCGGTGCTCGAAGATCGTCGCCACCAGGCGCTGGCCACGCAGGCGCTGGTGGATGTCAAGCGGGTCAGCAGCGATCAGGCCACTCCCGCCGCCGCGAAGGCGCAGGCCCTCTTTGTCGAGGGGTTGGCGTTGCGCAACCAGGGCAAGTACGACGAGGCGCGCACGAAAGTGCAGGAGGCGATCAAGCTCGATGTCGCTGGCAAGGAAAGCTGGAAACCCCAGGCGGATCAGATCCTCAAGGATTTAACCGATCCTGCAAGTTACTATCTCCCCCAGGCGAAGCAGTTGCTCGCGCAACGCAACTTCGACGGAGCGATCGCTGTGCTGAATGAGGCCAGCCAGATTTTCCCTGGCTCCCGGGGGACCTTGTTGACGCTGCGGAGCGCGGCGCATCTGGCCGCGGCTCGGCAACAGGCAAAGGGAAAACTCGCTCTCACCACTCCGCACATGAAGGAGGCGCAGCAGGACGCCACCGACGCCCTGGCCGCGGGGGCGACCGCCGAGGCCCATCACGCCGCCGGACAGGTGGCCGAGGCGCTGGGTCAGCAAAATGTCGCGGTGCAACAGTATCGCAAGGCGGTCGAGTTGCATGGCACCAAGGATTTGACCGGAGCCCGCTATCAGGCCGACCTGGCCCGCGTTCTCTATGGGGCGGACATCGCCACCACGCGTCTCCCTGTTGATCCCAGGCAGCTGGCTCAACTCACACCGGTGGAATGGATGGTGCTGCTCCTGGTGACTGCTCAGGCTCCGGACAACATTCCGGCAGCGGATAAGGGTTTGGTGGAGGCGTTGCAACTCGCCGATGAACTCCTGGCTCGACCCGACATTGATCAGATGCCGATGGTCAAGGCGCAGGCGCTCATTCTCAAGGGACAATGGACGCCGGCTCTGCAGAATTACGCCCTGGGACTCCAACCCGCGCTCAGCCGTGAGCAGGGAGAGGGGTTGCTGGCGCTGGTGCGACGCAATCCTGCGTTGAAGCAAACGGATCCAAAACGGACGCTGATTGTCGGCGATGCGGAGAAGGACTACGCCCGTGGGCTGCAACGCTACTTTGCCCGGCGCTACGCCGAGGCCGAAAAGGAGTTTGCCCGGGCCGTGGATGGCAATGATCAGGATGCACGCTACTACTATTTCCTGGGGTTGGCGCGCTTGGCGCAGAACAAGCCGGGAGTGATGGAGGCCTTTAACCAGGGGGCGAAGTTACAACTGGCCAACAAGCCCCCTTCGGCCACGGTGTATGACTCGCTGGAACGCATCCAGGGGAGTCCTCGTCGGTTGATCGACCAGGCTCTGGAACGTAATCGCTAAGCGAATCCTCCCTCCCTGAAGACCCAGGAACTGGTCGCGGACACAAATTCACGGCCACTTCCTGGGTCCTCTGCGCAAGCCAGGCCCTTTTTCGCTTTTCTTCCCAGACGAGGCGCAGGATGCCTCGACGCGGCAAACCTTATTGCTCTGCTTTGTCCGGCTTGTTATTCTTATTCATGTGGGGAAGTCTTTTTTGTGGGGACCATCCATGCGCATGTATGCACCTCTCCTTCTCGTCGCTGCCTGGCTATTCGCCGCGACCCCCGCCTTGGTCGCCCAACCAAAGCCAACCGTGCCGCCGTCCTCGTCCAGTGCATCCCCATCGGAAATTGGTGGGAAATCGTTGGCGCAGTGGATCAAAGAACTGCGCAATCCGGATCCGAGCGTTCGTGAAAATGCCATTCGTACCATCCCGTTGTTTGGCTCTGATTCCTCGGACGCAGTTCCCGAAATTGTCTATGTGCTGTCCAACGATCGCGATGTCAGTCTGCGCACCAATGCCTGCATCGCCCTGATTAGCGTGGAGGTGCGCGAGAAGGATTTTTCGTCCGTGGTCAGGGCGCTGGCCAAGCGTTTGAGTGACGATCAGCAAGCAATCGTTCGGTTCCATGCCGCCCTGGCGCTGGGACGTTTTCAGGAAGAGGCGGTGGAAGCGCTTCCCACGTTGATCCACGCGACTCGTGATCTGGGGTCGTTTGAGATTCGCAAGGCGGCCGTTGGCAGCCTGGGGCGCGCGGCCCGCGATACCAAGAAGGGTCCTGATCCGCGGGCAACCACCGCGGTCCTCGCCGCGTTGAAGGACCCCAGCGCCGAGGTTCGCCTGGAGGCCGCGATGGCGCTCGGTGCCATGGGGGTGCCCGATCTGGGAGTCAAGCCGACCGTGTTGCGCACCTTGCAAGCCCATGTGCTCACCGATCGTGACAAGCCGGTCGTCATCTGGTGCCATGTCGCCTCGATGGCGATGGACAAGGTCACGGAGAAGGAACTGAGCACCTTGACCGCGTTTCTCAAGGCCGACGATCTGCGCACGCGCACCCATGCCGCCCGTGCGCTCGGGGTGATGGGGGGCGAGGCCAAGGCGAGCATCCCCGACCTGGTTGGAGCGCTCAAGGACAAGCAACCCACGGCGGTCGCCATGGTGTGCTGGGCCCTTGGCGAGATCGGGCGCAAGGCCGATCCGGGAGTGACTGCCATCAATGCGCTCAAGGAACTGTCCATGGGTAAGAATGTCGATGCCAACGTCAAGGCGATGGCCACCGAGGCGCTGGAGAAGATCAAGAATCCTGAAAAACCCAAGAATCCCAAGGATCCGAAAGACTTCCGCGAGCCCAAGAAAGACAAGTAACGCCTGAAAATTCAGGGCGTATCGCTTTGTTGTCAGACGAAGCTGTACGCCCTTTCTTCTTGAAGCACCTCCCATGAAGCACCTCTTTCTCCTGTTGACCGTGAGCCTGCTGCTACCCGCTCCAGGTACTGCCCAGCAATTTCTGGGAAAATCGATGACCAGTTGGCGGCGGGACCTGACCCAGAAGGATCCTGCGCTGCGTCGCAGTGCTGCCTTTGCACTGGGCAAGATCGGCGCTGAGGCTGCCGAGGCGATCTCTCCTCTCACCGAGGCGCTCAAGGACAGCGATCCTCGGGTCCGTGATGCTGCGGCCTTTGCTCTCGGGGATATCGCCTTTGCCGCCGATCATCGTCTGTCGGGGAATGTTTGGCTCCGAGCCAGCACGGCCTTGCAGGGATTGCTCAAGGATCCCGAAGCGCGCGTTCGCCGGAGCGCTGCCTATGCGCTGGGACAGTGCGGGTTACATGCCCGGGAAGAACTTCCCGCGCTACGGTCCGCTCTTGGTGAATTGTTGCGTCTCGATGGCAATCCCCTGGTTCGCCAGAATGCTGCCTGGGCGCTGGGGATGTTGGCGGAGAATGGCAAAGGCGACGAGGAGACCCTCAAGCTTCTGCTCACCGCGGTGCAAAATTCCATGGAAGACAGCTATGTGCTTCGTGAGATCGTCAACGCGCTCGCGGTGCATGGCAACTGTCGCCCCGAGGACACCGCAGATACTCTGCTGCTCGTTTTGCCCAGCGTGAGTGATCGGGTGGTGATCAAGCCGTTGTTGCAAGCGCTCGAAAAATTCGCTTCGCGCAAACAGGAGCGGCTCGTGAATGTCGTGGAGAAATGGCTCGACGACAAGGATCCCGATATCCAACGCACGGCGGCCTTTCTGACTGCCAATACGGCCGGGCCCAAGGGCGGCAAGGCGCTCAAGGTGCTGGTGCAGATCTTGCTCGAAGGCGATGAGCAGGATCAGGAACTCGCCTCCGCAGCCCTGGCCAACCTGGGACCAGCGGCCGGAGCAGCGGTCGAGGTGCTGGCGCGGGTCCTCGATGATCGGAGCAAGAAACTGGAAACGCGCCGTGCGGCGGTACTCGCCCTGAGTCGGGTCAAGGAGAATGTCACTCCGGCGATGCCCTCGCTGGTGAAGGCGCTGGCCCCCGAGGAACACGAGCACATCCGTGAATGTGCCGCCGAGGCGTTGGCCGCCATCAAGTTCGACCGCGATTTCAAGGGACGCGATGCGGTCATCAAGGAACTGGTGCGCGTCCTGCGCGAGGACAAGTCGCCCCGAATTCGCCAACGCGCGCTCTGGGCGCTGTACAGCGTTCCAGTTCTCAAGGACTACGGAGTGCTCGATCCGCTGCTGGCAATCGTTCGGGAAAAGAAGGATCCCGCGCTGAAAATTCTTCGCTATGACGCAGCCCGCATGCTCGCCTACAAACTCCAGAATGAAGCGCCGGCGGTGGTTGTCGATGTCCTGGAAGAAATGATCAACGACGACAACATCACCGTCTATACTCCGTCTGATACGCGAGTCACCAGCGGGAGCAGCGAGACCACGGGAGGGCAGGCAACGCTGGTGAATCGGCAGGGGGGCGATGCACGCTTCATGGCGGCTCAGGGGATCTACGCCATCGGGCGCCCGGCGGATCGTCCCAGGATTCGCTCCGCGCTGGGCAAACTCAAGGAAGCCACCGATCCTGAGGTGCGCAAGTGGGCGCAACGCGCGCTTGATCGTCTCGACGGCAAGGAATAAAGGGTCCCTCCTTATGGTGTCGCCCTGGACCGTCGTTCGGCACGAAACAACTCGGCGGCACAGCGCACCGTCTGCCAGTGAATCTCGACCGTATCCTGCACCTGGCGGGCATAGCCTCCTGCCATGGTAATCGCCACGGGCAGCCCTCGTTGACGACAGGTTGTCAGTACCCTTTCGTCTCGGGCCTGCAAACCTGCCCTGGAGAGGCGCAACCGACCATAGCGATCATCGGCAAAGGGATCGGCGCCGGCCAGGTAGAGAGCCAGGTCGGCCCGAGCCCGCTCCAAGGCCAGGTGCAAGCCGCGTTCGAGAGCTTCCAGGTAGAGTTCGTCCTCGGTGCCGTCGGGGAGTTCGACATCGAGATCGCTTTGCTCCTTGCGCAGGGGGAAGTTGCGGGCGCCGTGCAGGGAGAAGGTGAAGATTGTGGGATCGTCTCGAACCATGGCAGCCGTCCCGTTGCCCTGGTGAACATCGCAATCCAGAACAACGACCCGCCGAACTCGGCCCTCGGCCTGCATGGCCCGAGCGGCGATTACACTATCGTTGAACACACAGTAACCCTCGCCCGCATCGGCAAAGGCATGATGGGTTCCTCCCGCGAGATTGACCGCCAATCCCTCCCGCAGCGCAGCGCGACACGCCATCAGGGTTGCTCCGCAGGATCGCCGTGAGCGCTCGACCATCGCCAGCGACCAGGGAAACCCAATCCGACGAATCTCTGCCTCGGACAGCGCACCGGTTTTTACGCGGTGCAGATAATCTGGGGTATGAGCGCGCAGGATCTCCTCATCGGTCGCCGGGTCGGGTTCACAGATGTCCTCCGAGGGGACCACGCCTGCCTCCACCACGCGCTTGCGGAGAAGATAATACTTCTCCATCGGGAAGCGATGGCCGGGAGGAAGGGGGAGCACGAAATGGTCGGTGTAGAAGATCTTCACGGGCATCTCTCGGTGGCGCGGAGCGCACTGCGGCGCTCCGCGCGGGCGGTCCGACTCAACCCATCAACTTGCGCAATTCGTCGATGTAGCGCGGCACAGCAACCCGCGGCTCCTCCTTGGCTTCGTATTCCAGAGCGACATAGCCCCGATAGTTCGCCTTGCGGAGAATATCGATCTCTTTTTTCAAGTCCGCTTCCTCGGGGGTTTTGCTACCGGCACGAAAGATCTCGGTTTTCACCTGCACGGTGACGGCATAAGGAGCCACCCGTGCCAGGTCGCCGTAGGGATCCGCCGTGTGGAAGTTGCCGGTGTCGAGGTTGACCCCAAAGCACTCGTGTTTGACCGCCTTCACGATGGCCAGCAGTTGCTCGGCGGTCGCGGTCACGCCCCCGTGATTTTCCAGGGCGAGGAAGATGCCGTACTTGGCGGCGTGGTCACAGGCTTCCTGGATGGTCGCCACGCAGCGCGCCAGGGCTTTTTCCTCGGTGTCGCCTTTCTCAAGTCTTCCCGCGAAGATGCGGATTGTCTTGCATCCCAGGATCGAGGCGTATTCCACCCACTTCTTGACGTGCGCGAGATCTGCCTTGAGCTTGGCGGGGTCGGTGCGACAGAAATCGTTGCTGACGGCGGTTCCGCTGATATCCAACCCCAGGCGGGTGCAGTGCGCCTTGAGGTGGGCCATGTAGGCCAGCGTGGTTTCGGGGAAGTAATAGGAGGTTGGTTCGATTGCATCCAACCCCATCGTCGCGGCCTGCTCCGCGAACTGATCGAGGGTCATGCTCGGTTTGGTCTTCGCCTTGATATCGAGATATTTACGATAGCTATAGGCGGCGAGACTCAGGCGCAGGTGGGATTTTCCCGTGCGTCGAATCGGCTCAATGGCAGCGCTGGGGGTGGTTCCCAGCACGATTCCCGCTCCAGTGGTAGCGGCGGCGCTGAGCAAAAAGCGGCGGCGTGTTGCGGTCATGATGCAGCTTCTCCAGGGGCCCTGGCTGTGGGGCAAAGGCAACCGGCTCGTCGATCAGGAAACGAGCCCACGGTGCGCGAGAGCGGTGTGCTTCCACCCTCTCACCCCCAGGCAGTGGTGGGAGCATTATCGCAGATGAAAGGGGAGGGTCAAGGAAAGAGCATCCCTGTTCAGGGGATGGGCGGAGAGGTCGCGGGTGCGGAGCGCTGGAGTTGCAGGTCGCGAATGCGTTTGACCGCGACACGAGCAATTTCCTGCACCTTGGGAGGCAGTTGCTGGACTTGCTGGTCGATCTCGTCGGGGGTGCCAACGCAAGGCACAGAACGGAGGCGTCCCGTGCCGTCCTGGTAGAATTCGAAGGTGATTTTCACCCGGTTGTTGTCAAGCGGGGTCGCGGACACGGTCACCGCGGGTTGAGTCCCTGGCTTGGCGACGCCTCGGGGAGACTCGGGGAGGATACGAGTTGACCCGGAAAGAGTGGCCTGGACGATCTTGAGAACGGGTCCGAGTCCGAGTTGAACACGGGCTGTGGTGGGTTTGCCTGCGCGCACCAGGATCAGATCGACCATCTCGCCCGGTCGACTGGCGCGTATAAGACGTGCCAGATGGTCGCTATCGTGGATTTTCTCCTTGTTGTACTGCAAGAGGATATCGTGACGGGCCAGTTTGGCGGCGGCTGCGGGTGAATCGGGGAGGACGTGAGTGATCAACACTCCGCCTTCGCGAGGTAAATCAGGGAGATGGGCGTGGAGGGCCTCAGGGATGGGACAGAAGAGAACCCCCAGAAAGGTGCCCTTGTCCTCGGTCGGGGCCGGCTCACGCGCGGCAAGGGGGTGAGCCGGCAGAAGGACAAGGAAGCCGAATGCGCACAGGAGATGTTTCATGGGAGCATGGCTCCTGTGAGATCAGGCCAGCGCTTATTCGCGCGGCAAGGGGTTGTCATCAAAGAACATCTTAAACTCGGTCTCCCCGGAGGGTTTCAGATTGATCTCTTCGCGGTGCGGATGAGGCCTGGTGCGAGGGAGATCCCGGATATCGGCGGTGTCACCCACCGAGCGGAATCCGGTGCCGCGCTGGGCCTCGGTGCCGACGAAGGGGTTGGAGCCCCACCACGGGCCGGCGAGGAAGAGCGCCACGGAAGCCGCGAGGGCAACCCAGCGCCGCCACGGTCGGCGCCGGGGAGTCGGCGCGCCCGCAAAAGGGAGGGTTGGTTCGCTGTCTGGAATGTCCAGGGTGGGCCAGGGCGACGGCATCTCGCTGTGGAAGAAGGCCGTCAGGAGCCCATCCAGGTCATCACCGGAGCGACCCCGCCAGGGAGAGTCAAGCGAAGGTGGTTCCGCAATACGCATGGTAACTTCATTTCCTTCGTGCCAGGACCGCTGGGTACAGATTTCCCTGCCAAGCGTAGCACATGGATTCACTGGGGTTGTGCAACCCCCTGCGCCTTGAGCCGTTCCGCCAGGCGTTGGCGTGCTCGGCTCAAGCGCATGTGCACCGCTGTGGAAGCAATCCCCAGCAACTCAGCAATTTCTTCCGTTTCGTAATCCAGAGCGTAACGAAAGGTCAGGATCTCGCGATCCGCCTTGGGCATTTGTTCGAGCACCTCGCGAAGCTGGGCAAAGGTCTCCTCCTGTTCCAGTCGATCCAGAGGGAGCGGTTCGTGGGCCTGGACTCCGTTCATCGTCTGGGGGGGATGAGTGCCGTTGCGGCGAAAGGCACTCTTGGCGTAATCCTCGGCCAGGTTGCGTGCCACCCGCAACAGCCAGGCGCGGGGATTCAGGATTGTTTCCCCGGTTTCCCACTGCTTCCACAGACGAAGGAAGGCCTCCTGGGTGATATCCATTGCTGTGTCGGCGTTCATCCAGCGCGCATAAGCCAGGGCCCACACCTCGCGGCTGTGACGCTGGTACAGTGCCTCGAATTCCGCTCGGAGCGGATCCGACGGCGGCGCGGATGGTTGCTTCACAGTTCCATTCTTCATCGACCCGCACCCGAGGCCAGAAGGACCGTCACGCTGGTCTGACAAGAGGACGAACCAGCCGTACGACTCTAACCCATTTTCCCCACGAGAGGCGCACCCCTGTCGAGGATCAAACCACTACTACCAAATTATCGCGATGAACGACCTCTTCATAGGGGAAATGCCCCAGAAGATCGCCAATCTGATCGCTGCGCAGGCCGCATATGCGGGCTGCATCGGTCGAGGAATAGTTGCTGAGGCCCCGGGCAAATTCCACCCCGCTGGCATCGCTCAGGCTCACGACATCCCCCTTGATGAACGACCCCGAAACCCCTACCACCCCAATGGGAAGAAGACTTCGGCCCCGGGTCTCCACGGCATCCCGTGCTCCGCGATCAACCACCAGTTGGCCCCGAGGCCGTGCGGTGAAGCCAAGCCAGCGTTTCCAGGCGGTCATCGTTCCGCCATGGGGGAGGAAGAGCGTTCCCACGGGTTTGCCCGCGAAGAGGTCGTCGAGAATCCCGGGGACTGATCCATTGGCCATGATCGCTGATTCACCCGCCGCCGTGGCAAGCCGCGCGGCGCGAATCTTGCTGCGCATTCCTCCCGTCCCCAGGCTGCTTCGGCTCGATCCAGCCATGTTCAGAATGGCCGGATCGATTCGGGGTACGGTGGTCAAGAGGCGGGCTCTGGGGTTGGTGTTGGGATCCGAGTCGAACAGCCCATCGACCACCGTAAGCAGGATGAGCAACGGCGCTTGCAACAGGTTGGTGACCAGAGCGGCCAGGTGGTCATTGTCGCCAAATTTGATTTCGGCCACGCTCACCGTGTCGTTTTCGTTGATGATGGGGAGACAGCCCCACTCGAAGAGAGCGAGCAAGGTGTTGCGGGCATTGAGGTAGCGAACACGACTATCAAAATCGCTGGCGGTCAGAAGCACCTGGGCGGTGGGGATCTCGTAACGCGCCAGGCACTCTTCGTAAGCTCGCATGAGCAGACTCTGGCCGATCGCGGCACAGGCCTGCAGTTGGGGGAGGTGGATCGGTCGTTTCCCCAGGTTCAGGCGCCCCACCCCTGCTCCAATGGCGCCGGAACTGACCAGAACAACCTTCTTCCCCAGTGCGCGGATCCGATAAATTTGATCTGCGAGTTGCTGCAACCGCTCTGGTGCGAGCCGCCCATCGGCCCCCGTGAGCACATTGGTACCCACCTTGATCACCACCGTGTGAGCCAGGGCAACGACTTCTTGTCGAACGGGATCGATCATGGTGCGTTATGGGGTCAGTGGGGGGGAGAGAATGGCCACGCGTGCGGTTAACACGCTCAGCACCAATACCTGGCAGAAGGTGGCTCCCGCCAAGGGGGCTATTCGCCGCACACCTCGTCGAGAACATCCTCGGCGACGTAGATCGGGACACTGGCAGTGACCGCCAACGCGATGGCATCGCTGGGGCGACTGTCGACCTCGACCATCTCGCCGTTTACGCGGATGCGTAACTTGGCGTAGTAGGTGTGATCCTTCAATTCGCTGATGTAGATGTCACGCAACTCGCCGCCCATGCTCTCGATGACGCTGGCGACCAGGTCATGGGTCAGAGGTCGTGGGGAAGGCAGATGTTTCACACGGCGATCGATGCTGGTCGCCTCGAAGATGCCAATCATGATGGAGAAACTGCGTTCCCCCTCCACTTCCTTGAGCAGGATCACCTGCTGCTCGTGGACCTCACTGATGATGATCCGTTTCAACTCCATGTGGACAGGCACAGCGGCCTCTCTTTCCCGTGATGCCACCGAACCGAAGCGGATACTGAGCGCTTACGAGGTGGGTCGTGCAGGCTCTTTCATCGTTGGACCATGGTCGCTATTATAGATGTGAGACGCAAACGCGGTCAAGCGACGGGAATGGGCTCGAGCGTTCCCGGCCAGCGAGGAGAAGGCTCTCGGCTGTCCAGTAACGATCAGCGGAGGGGGGGCTGCGCGGCGGTGCCTGAAAGATCCCTTCCCCGGGAGACAAATTCTCCTATAATTCCCTTTTTTCCACCCCTCAGCCTGGCTGGACGGGCCAGCGACTGGGACTGTCACTGGAAAGGATGTCGTTGTGTTAACTCTACCCGTTTGCCTGGCCATCTGGACCTGGGTCCCGGCGGTGTTGAACGTGGTGTTGTTGCTCGTAAGTATCTTCCTGGTTGGTCTGGTCTTGATCCAGAAAGGGAAGGGCGGCGGGCTGGCTGGGGTGTTCGGAGGGGCTGGCGGTTCCAGCGCCTTCGGGTCGGCTGCCGGCGACAGCATCATGCGGTTTACCATCCTGATGGCGGCCATCTGGATCCTGTTGATCATGATCCTGGTCAAGATGGTGCAACCCCCGACGATCACCGTCCCAGAGACGCAGAATGTGACCCCGACCGAGGTGCCCACCGAGGCTCCGTGAGCGGACAAGGCGTTCGGAAGCGCGTTGCGGGCAACCGTCACCCCCGCGGTTCCGGTCACTGGACGAGCATTTCTCTGGTCATCAGAAGCGAGGTCGGCGTGCTGCTGAGCATGACGGGATACGGCGAGGCGCAGTATCAAAGCGAACCTCTCACGGTATCCATCGAATTGCGCGCGCTGAACAACCGTTACCTCAAGATCGCGTTGCGCGCCACGGAGCCCTATCATCTGCTGGAGCCAGAGTTTGAAAAGGTCATTCGGCGCGTGGTTCGCCGCGGGACCCTCCAGGTGCACCTGCGCTGTCACCGCCGGGCCTCCGAGCAGGAGTTTCAGATCAACGGCGTCGCACTGCGTAGTTACGTCAATCAACTGCGCAAGGTGGCGGAGGGACTTGGCCTTGATGAACGAGGCGAGGTTCTGCTCGCTCAGGTACTTACGCTCCCAGGCGTAATCCCAGAACCAGGGCAGGGGGCTCTGAAACTTGAGGACGAATGGCCCTTGCTTGAAAAGGTTCTCACGCAGGCACTTAACAAACTGCAGGCCATGCGCCAGGATGAGGGGAAGGCGATGGCGGCCGAACTCCTGAGCCTGCGCGACGAGATCGGCAAACAGCTGCAAGCGATCCGCGAACGAACCCCGCACGTGGTGACCCAGTATCGCGACCGTCTCCTGGAACGGGTTCGCAGTTTGCTGGGCGAACTCGATGTGCATCTGGATCGTAGTGACCTCATCAAGGAAGTGTCGGTGTTCGCCGAACGCAGTGACATCGCCGAGGAGGTAGTTCGGCTCGCCAGCCACCTGGATCAATTTCAGGAGATCATCAACGAGCCAGAGAGTGCTGGCCGCAAACTGGAGTTTCTCACCCAGGAGATGTTTCGCGAGGCCAACACGATCGGTTCCAAGGCCAGCGACGTGGAGATCTCACGCCGGGTGGTCGAGATCAAGAGCGCCCTGGAAAAGATTCGCGAACTGGTCCAGAACATCGAATAAACGCGGAGGATTCCCTGGGCCCAGCTCTGAGGATTTGCTCATGAAGCAAGGACCGCTGATCATCCTCTCGGGGCCCAGTGGGAGCGGGAAATCCACCGTGGTGGAGCGTCTGCTCACAACCCCCGGTCTGCCTCTGCGGTTGTCGGTGTCCGTGACAACGCGCCCGCCCCGAGGCGAAGAAAACAACGACGTTCAGTATCATTTCTGGACGGCGGAGCGGTTTCTGCGTGAGGTGGAACAGCATGCCTTTCTGGAATGGGCAGAGGTGCATGGCTGTTACTACGGCACCCTGCGGAACGAGGTAGATCCCTATCGAGCCAGAGGGATTGGGGTGATTCTGGTGATCGATGTGCAAGGGGCGGCTCAGGTCCGACGCCTGCACCCCGAGTGTGTCTCGATCTTTCTGAAAACGGCTTCTCCCGAGGTGCTCGAACAACGCTTGCGGGGGCGCGGAACGGAGAGCGAGGAAGCAATCCAGAGACGGCTGCGGAATGCGCGCCGCGAACTGGAGCGGGCCAATGAATACACGTATCAGATAACGAATGACAACCTGGAAGAGACCGTGATGCGACTGCGGTCATTGCTGGCACCTCTGTTTGCTGGGGGCACCCATGCTGGATGAATTGAAAGAAGAGGGGATCGTGAACAAGGTTGGCGGACGCTTCAAGCTCTCCACCTTGATCCAGAAGCGAATGGTCATGCTGAACACGGGGTACAAACCGCTGGTTGATGCGCCGCGCGGAGCAGACAAGATGGCGATCGTGGTGCAGGAAATCTTGCAGGACAAGATCTACCTGGATACGGCGGGCCACGTTCAGACGCGCGGGATGACCGCCGGCGATATTGCTCGGCGCGCCATGCTGGGCGATGTCTCCGCGGATCTCAGCGGCGGCGACGATTAACCTCCCCGTGCCTGGTCAACCCGGCTTCGCCCGCTCCTGCCAGCGCTACCTCGCGCTGGCAGGGAAACTCTCCTCTGCAGTGACACGCACTCTGTGAACGAGAACGGCGACTTCTAGGTGATGCACCATGGCTGATCCCACCTCCCGTCCCGAAGCGCACATGACTCCCTCTCCGCCGATGTCTCCCGGGCCGGCCCAGGCCTATCCTGGCGACGGCGGCGAGACCTCTGAAACGCCGTATCGTCCGCTCTCCATGCTGGCTCTTCTGGGGTTTGGCATTGCCTCGCTCTACTGTGTGGTCATGCTCATCCTGACCATCGCCGCATTGATCCTGTCCAAGCCCTCGCTGGCCCCGTGGTGGACATTGATCATTCCGGTTGTGGCAATCTTTCTCTGTCTGGCGGCACGCATTCACATTATCCGCTCCGAAGAAACCCTGGCTGGCCTGAACCTCACCAAGTGGGGGATGATCATGTGCATCATCGTGGGGCTGAGTTACGGCGCCTACGTGGCGGCCATCCGGGTGGCGCTCCAGCAACAGGCGGACACGTTTGCTCAGCAATGGCTGGAGATGGTGCGCGAAGGACAGTCCGATCGCGCCTTTCTGTTCACGCTCCATCCGGCCCAGCGGGTGGGCATCGACGAGGAAGATCCCAATCTTCGCAAGGAGATGGAACTGCGCATGCTCTCGCAATCCAAGGGCATGCCGCCGCACATGATCTTCCAACAATTTTCCACCAACGAGATGGTCCGCATGATCCAGGCCGATCCGAGCGGGACCAAGGTTACCTTCAAGGGGATGAATGCCTGGGATAACGTGCAGGATGGATACAAGGTAGCGCTGACCTATCAGATCTCCACCGACGAGTGCACCTTTGATGCCATCTTGCTCGTCAAGGGCTGCGAGGCAGAGAATGGGGAATTTCGTGGCCGCCAGTGGTATGTCGATATTCGCGAATCGGGAGTTTCACGAGAGCCAAACACCTTTACCACCACTCCCCTGGGCGACGCACACGCACGCTTGAGCCAGAGCGGGGAGAGCTTCCTGGGCAGCTGGCAGCGAAAACTGGTTGAGCGCCAGCACCTGGACGCGTTTCTCGATACCCGACCTCTGCAAGATCGAGACAGGGAACGGGCGCAGCTCCAGAAATTGACCTGGCCAGGGGCGGCCGCAGGCGTCGGGAGCGAACTCCTGCAACCGAACCTCGGCTCGCTGGAAAAGGAGTATCTGGCGTTTCTCAAAGGCGAATTTGTACAGAGCAGCAAGGATCGTTTCGAGGGAGCTCCCGAACGTCGCGACACGACCCTGGCCAGGATTCGCGCGTCGATCGTCAATCCCAGTCAAATGGTTGAAACCAACGTGGAAAAAACCCGACCGACGGTGGTCAAGGTGGGCGATCGCGTTCGGGTGACCTATGGGGTTCGGAGCATTGTGCGCCCCAAGGATCTCCTGCATGGCATTCTGGTGGTGGAAACCGATGCGAAACACCTGCAAGGGCCGGCGGATCAACCCATCTACTGGCAAATTGTCAAGTGTGAGTATCAGGGGGTGTATGACGTCCCACCGTCACTGGCCGCTCCGGGACCGCAGTAGTTGTTGACCGACGATCCCTGAAAGCAACCCGCCGTGGCAAGGGAAGAACCCAGGTCTTCCCGCACGGCGGGTCGTTTTTTGCACCAACGATTCCTCAGTCCATGTCCAGCAGATGCCCCAGTTTTTCCTTCTTGGTCCGCAGGTACCGCAGGTTGTTCTGGTTGGCACAGACCTGGATGGGAACGCGCTCCACGATGCGTAACCCATATCCGTCGAGTCCCACAACCTTCTTGGGGTTGTTGGTGAGGAGGCGAATGTCGCGAATTCCCAGATCGAGCAAAATCTGCGCTCCAATGCCGTAATGCCGCAGATCGGGGGCGAATCCAAGCCGCTGGTTGGCCTCAACGGTATCGAGCCCTTCGCGTTGCTGGAGTTGATACGCCTTTAATTTCGAGAGCAGGCCAATTCCACGGCCTTCCTGTCGCATGTAGAGCACCACGCCTTTTCCAGCCTTCTGTACCTGCGCCATCGCTTCGTGGAGTTGTGAACCGCAATCGCACAGCATGCTCTCGAAGATATCTCCTGTCAGGCATTCACTGTGGATGCGCACCAGCACTGGATCAGTTTGCACCGGGACACACCCATCAACCTCGACTCCCACTCCCCCCATGCACAGGGCCAGGTGCGGCTGCGAATCAACCACGGAGGAATACGCGATCAGGTCAAATTCGCCGTGGCGTGTGGGAAGCTTGACCGCCAGTTCACGACGGATCAGTCTTTCTCGCTGACGCCGATACTTGATCAACTCCTCGATGGTGCACATCTTGAGTTGATGTTGTTTGCAAAACGCCTTCAGATCGGGGAGGCGTGCCATGGTCCCATCGGGATTGACAATCTCGCAGATGACCGCAGCCTCGCGCATCCCTGCCAATCGCGCCAGATCGACGCTTCCCTCGGTATGGCCAGCGCGAACAAGGACTCCACCAGCGCGCGCGCGCAGCCCGGGAACATGCCCCTTGCCTCGAATCAGGTCGTCGGGAGTACTATTGTCATCGATGGCAACCTGCACGGTGCGTGCTCGATCAAAGGCCGAGGTGCCAGTGGTAATTCCGGTGCGGGCATCGATGGACGGGGTGAACGGGGTTCCCTCCGGATCGACATTGGACCCCGACACCGATTCCAGATTGAGGCGGGCGCAGATCTGAGGCGACATCGCCAGACAGAGAATCCCGCAGGCATTTCGCATCATGAAGTTGATGCCTTCGGGAGTGACCTTCTCGGCTGCCAGCACAAGATCGCCCTCGTTCTCGCGATACTGATCATCGACGAGGACGATCATGCGGCCGACCCGCATCTCCTCTAGGGCTTCCTCGATTGAGCAAAATTCCGACGCGGTGCTGTCAGACATCGAACACTCACTTTCCATCTGGGTCAGGAGTCCTTGCTGGCAAGGATCGCTTTCTCTACACCATTCTAGGGAGTCACCGGGGAAAGCGAGGCGGCGACTCTGAACGGCAAACAAACCAGCAGTGCTGAACGCACCATGATCCTCCTGAAAGCCAACCCGGACCGAAGGTCGTAACTTCGCTTCCCGCCATCCAGCCACAACCTTCTTTCCTGATTGTCTTTCCGTGAATTGTGCTCCTGGCTTGTCCTTCCTGGCATCCCAGTTGCTGCCCCAGCAGGATCGATGGACGACAGCACCAAGCCTAGGCAGCCCACGAGAGCGACAACGAGCATGAGCAGTACCCGGCGTGTCGGCCTGTGGTTGATCGGAGCCTTTGGAGGAGTGGGAACGACAGCGGCGCTTGGCCTGGCGGCCTGGCGGCATCGTCTGATCGACGGCACTTCTCTGGTGACGATGCTCCCTCTTTTTCAGGGACTCGATCTGGATGCGCCCGAACAGTTCATTGTGGGTGGACACGACATTCGGCGCACCAACTTTGAAGAGACAGTGGCGCTCTTTCAGAAGAACGCCAACGTCTTCGAGCACGACCTGGTCAAGCAATGTCGGCATGAACTGGCCGAGTGGTCCGAGAATGTTCGTCCCGGCACCGTTTTGCACAGCGGCAAGACGATTGCACAACTGGTGGACATTCCCGAGGTCCATCGAGCTTCCTCTGCGCGCTACGCCGTCGAGAACGTTCAGCAAGATCTGCTGATTTTCCGCGAGAGCAATCGGCTGGATCAGGTGGTGGTGATCAATGTTGCCTCGACGGAACCGCCGATGGTTCCCCCTGAGGAGTACCATTCTCTAAGCACCCTGCGCGAGGTTCTCTCCGGGGGTGACTGGGTCTTACCGGCCAGTTCGGTCTACGCTTACGCAGCTCTCGATCTCGGTTTTCCCTTCATCAACTTTACCCCTTCGCTGGGAGCGTCTCTGCCGGCGATGGAGCAACTCGCGCTGGAGCGGCGCACCGTGGTCGGCGGCAAGGATGGCAAGACCGGGGAAACGTTGATGAAAACCGTGCTGGCGCCGATGTTCGCGGCCCGCAACTGGGAGATCCTCAGTTGGGTTGGGCACAACATCTTCGGCAATCGCGATGGCCTGGTGCTCGACGATCCAGTCAACAAGGAATCGAAGATCAAGACCAAGGATCGCGTGGTCTCGCAGATCCTCGGCTATCAACCGCAAACGCATGTGTCGATCGAATACATCCGCTCCATGGATGACTGGAAGACGGCGTGGGATCACATTCACTTCCGCGGCTTTCTCAACACCAAGATGATTTTGCAGTTCATCTGGCAGGGGTGCGATTCCATCCTGGCGGCTCCTCTGGTGCTCGATCTGGCGCGTCTGGCTCTGCTCGCACAGCGGCGTGGCGAGGTGGGTGTCCTCAAACATCTTGCTTGCTTCTTCAAGAGCCCCATGGGGGTTGACGAACACGATTTCTTCCATCAATTTGGGATGTTGCAGGAGCACATTCAGCAGTATCGTACTGCACCGCCCACCCGCTGATCTCTCCACCCTTTCTTTCGGGGCCGACATGCGTCTTGCCTTTAGCACCAATGCCTACCTGAGGTTCTCTTTCGCGGAGGCGGTTCGTCGCCTGGCGACCCTCGGCTATGAGGGCGTGGAAATCATGGCCGACGTGCCCCATGCCTGGCCGGCCTTCCTTCTTGAGGAGCAAAAACAGGCTCTGCGCGAGGCACTGGAACGCAACCACCTGGGCATCTCCAATATCAATGCGTTCATGATGCACGCCGTCAACGATCGACGGCAACGCTACTGGCACCCCTCGTGGATCGAACCTGATCCCAACTATCGCGCCATTCGGGTCGATCACACCATCCGTGCGCTCACTCTGGCTCGTGAACTGGGAGCTACCTGTATCACCACGGAGCCAGGCGGACCTGTCGGTCCGGGCGAATCGTGGCACGCTGCGCTCCAGCTCTTTGTCGAGGAATTAAAGCCCGTGGTGGCGCACGCCGAGAAAGAAGGGGTGTTGCTGCTGATCGAACCCGAACCAGGTTTGCTCATCGAGACCGCCGAGCAGTTTCTCGAATTGATGCAGCATCTTGATTCCCCTGCGGTGGGACTGAATTTTGATATCGGGCATTCCTATTGCGTGGGCGATGATCCCGCGACCACGATTCCTCGGCTTGCGCCGTATATTCGTCATTTCCACCTGGAAGACATCGCCGCCACCCGCGTTCATCATCATCTGATCCCCGGCGAAGGGGCCATCGATTTCCGCGCCACCCTTCGCGCCATTCGCGAGATCAACTACCAGGGGTGGATTACCATCGAACTGTATCCGTATGTGGACGATCCCGATCATGCCGCTCGAACGGCACGGGAACGGATTCTGAAACTCCTGAGCGAACCATGAGCCGCTTTCGGGTCTACGCCCAGCTTGTTCGCTTGCCCAACCTGCCGACCGCCCTGGCCGATATCTGCCTCGCTGGGTTGGCGCTGGGGACGGTGCCGCGTGAGGGGGCTTTCCCCTGGCTCGCGTGGCTTTTGCTGTTGCCGGCGTCGGCCTGCCTGTATTGTGCCGGGATGGTCTGGAACGATTACTTCGACCTCGAACAGGATCGCCGCGAACGTCCGTTTCGCCCGCTCCCTTCCGGGCGCATCACGCTGGGCCAGGCAGCGAGGTGTGGCAGCAGCCTGATGTTGGTCGGAGTGATCTTCGCCCTTCTCGCATCCCGAACCTCGTTTGTGATCGCCTGCGCCCTTGTGGTCGCCATTCTCCTTTATGATCGCATTCTCAAACGCACCTGGGCAGGACCACTGGGGATGGGGCTCTGTCGGTTTCTCAATATCCTGCTGGGGACCTCGGCGGACGGTCACTGGGCAGAGGCATGGAAGATTCACCTGGCGCTGATTGTCGGGGGGTACATTGTCGGCGTGACCTGGTTTGCCCGAACCGAGGCGCGTCAGAGCACACGGATTTCTCTTCAGGGGGCAGCGGTGGTGATGCTGGTGAGCCTGTTTCTCGCGCTCCCATTGCCGCTCCAGCGACAGCCGCCTGTCAGTTCCTTCCTCTTCCCGTATCTGCTGGTGGTGCTCGCGTTCCTCATCGGTAGTCCGGTCTGGCAGGCGATTCGCAACCCCTCCCCAGGGCAGGTGCAAAATGCCGTCAAACGATCTCTAATGGGGCTTATCCTTCTCGATTCTGTACTCGCCACGGCTCTGGCCGGGTCGGTCGGTCTGCTCGTCCTGGTGCTCCTGATTCCCTCGCTCTTTCTGAACTGGCAGAAGTGGCTTTATGCAACCTGATCCGGACCAGGAAGATCGGCGCTCCATCCTTGGACGTTGGCTCACATGGTGTCAGCGGGTGTTCCATCTCCCGCCAGCGGTCACCCAGGGGATGATCTTTGCGCTCGTTCTCGGTCTGTCGCTTGCGGGCTATCTCACCGTTCTGAAAACGCGCGGACCGGCAGCCCAGATCGAGACGAAGACCGGGTGGGATGATGCCATTCCCTTTGTTCCCTGGTGGGTGTGGCTCTATCTGCTCCCCTACGCGGTTGGCCCGGTGGCGGCGCTCACGCTCTCGCGGGATTCCTTCGAATGGTTCGTCGGTCGTGTGTTGATTCTGCTGACCCTGTCGCTCGCCGTCTTCATCGTGGTCCCTACACGTACCGTTCGTCCCCCCGTGGACCACCTCGATTCGGGGGTGACTGCCTCGATCTATCGTCAGATGATCGCAACCGATGAGCCTCCTGCGAATGCCGCCCCCAGTTTGCACGTCAGCTTCACCTGTTTAATGGCACTAACCCTGGTGCGTGATCATCGCCGCTGGTGGTTTCTCGCCCTGGTGGCAACGATTTTGGTGGCACTCTCCACGTTGTTTACGCAACAACATCATCTGATCGATGTGATTACAGGAGCAGCGCTGGCAGGCCTGGTTGCCGCAATGGGGTGGAAAGGTGAATCGGGTCGAGAATGATGCAGCAAGACAGTGAGGGGGATCACTTCTTCTCGGGTTCATCCTCTTCGAGTTCGGCGAGAAGGGCGCGTAACTCCTCGCCTTCGGGGAGGTGCATCGGTTCGGCCGAAGCGTCGTTAAGCGTTTGTAAATCCGGAGTTGGTTCCTCCTCCATCATCGGGAGAGGAAGATCGAACTCCTGGATGGGTTGGAGTTCTTCGAGGACTGGGGATTGGGATTCAGTGGATTCCTCGGCGTCGATTGGTTCCAGAATCAGTTCTGCGCTGGAATCATCGGTTGTGGTGCCGTCGGCTCGCTTCTTGGCAGTGGGAAGAGGGGTAAAATCGATCCGAAAAGTAACGGGACCCACGACCAACTTGTCTCCAGGATGAAGAGTTTCGCGGGCGCGGATACGTTCCCCATTCAGGAATGTGCCGTTGGTGCTGTGGAGATCCTCGATGCAAAGCAAACCAGCTTTGTGGATCAGACGACAATGCTGCCGACTGACGCTGGAAGCCGGGATGCGGACTGTACACCCTTTCTGCCGACCAATGATCAAGGAGGGACCGCGCATGAGGAAGGTTGGTCGCCCCTGAGCGCCGCGGATGATGGTCAGACGCACATCCATCGGAAGGGTCCACAAATGGGCAAATGACAGGTGGTTTCTGCCACCTGTCATTTGCCTTTCAGCTATCCATTCAGGACCGCCACAGAACGATCAGGGGCGGCTTCCGCCCGGAATGATCGGCGTGGACACATACGGTCGCAATCGAGTGCCATTGACGCTGTCGAACTGGGCATTCATCGACAGACGTACGTAGCGCCGATCCGAGGACAGAGCCGCCTGAGCAGTCAGACTCGCCGTGTTCGCCATGAAAGGCGAAACGCGATTCTGATACTTCCGAACCTGCGTGCGCTCCTCGGCGCGAGCCGCCTCCAGGATACGCATTGGCTCAAGCGGTTGTCCCGTGTTCGCCGTCGCACCCCCGCGAATGCCCGTGGGAGCTTCGCTCGGTTCGGGATCCGACATGGCACGCAACTGGGCCAGAATCTGCTCCATGCTGTTGTTCTGGCCACCCTCGTTGGCAGGCGAGTTTGCATTGGGCGGAGGCACAACCGCCGCATCTCGACGGCGACCTTCGCTGAGATCCAGGGCCACCGTGTTGTCCTTGGTGAGATCGACCGTGACGACACGGGTGTTTTCCCTGTCCGTTCCCTTGTGGGTCGTGATCAGGAGTTGGGCCTTGTCGCCCAGAGTTCGTCCCCAAACGCGATCCACGGTGATCTTGTACTTGCCAGAGAACGCCTGAGCCGCCACGTAGGTTTCCTGGTTGTCCTCCGCGAGCGAATCGCCGATGAGGGTTCCTCCGCCCACGGTTTGCCGGCTCAGTGCCGAGCAAGTGCTTCCGGAAGGTTCTTCCACCTTCAGGTCGAGGTCGGCAGTCCCTTGCCAGCTCAATTTGATCTCCAGATCCCGTTGCCGTCGAGCCTTGAGGGCAGCCTCCAGCTTGGCGGCTTCTTCTGCCTTCTCGCTCGCCAGTTTCTTGCGCAACGCCTCGATCTTATTGATCGCCTTGTCGTGCAAGGTCTTGTTCTGCGTTGGCCAATCCTGGGCCAGGAGGTTGCTGGCTGCCCACTGCATGGCCTGGCTATCGTTGGCCAGGTCGGCGTAGCTCAGGGCATCAGCGTAGCTCTCGGGGACGCTCGGCTCCAGTATCGACGCCTGGCGGCAGAAGGCCAGGGCACGTTCATAGTGCTTGTCCTGAGCCATCGCCTTGGCGGCGCTGAGGAAGCCCTGGGCGTCCTGGGGTTCGAGATCCGCAGCGGCAGTTTCCGCACGCTCGATCTCTTCGGGCGAGGCGTTGCTTTCCCGCAAACACAGGGCCAGCGCCTCGTAGACCCACGGCTTGACGACGATCCCCTGGCGCAGATTCGCCTTCAGGAACTCCGCCGCATGATCGAACTTGCCAAACTTGATCAGGAAGTCCGCAGTTGCCACGATGAGACCCGGATCGGTCACACCCTGGGCAAGTGCTTTCTGCCATTCCGTTTTGGGGTCAATCTCGATCTTGGGTTTGGGCTCTTCTTTCTTGGGCGGATTCTGTGCCACCTTGGGGTCCTTGGGCTTGTCGTTCGTCTTGGCGACCCGATCCGGATTATACAGCCCGGGTCCGCCAATGACCACGATCCCTTCGCGCTCCCGTGGAGCCGCCCCAAGATTACCCAGACCGCCGCCCCCAACCGCCGGCGGACGAACGCGCGTCTGAATACGCGAGGTGCCCTTCACCACCAGGGCCAGTGCTGGCGGATAGTAACCAATCTGGTTTCCTTCGGGGTTGGCATTGGGATCATCCATGGGGAGGTTGGGATCCATGAACCCACCCTGGAACTGGATTGGCGGAGCCCAGTCCTTGGGTGTGCCGACCACCGACTTGATCACGGTGATCAGAATCTGGCTCTGGTTCCCACCCTGGATGCCGAACTGACCACCCAGGTTTCCGAACTGCCCGAGTTGACCACCGCCAAACCCGGCCGGGCCACCACCCACTCCAAAGTTCAGACCCATGATCTGACCACCCTGAACGCCAGCGACACCCTGGATACCGTTCAGACCGGCCGCACCAGCCAAACCGCCCAGACCACCCACACCAGCCAGACCACCGATACCGGCCAGGCCACCAATGCCACCAAGACCACCGATACCACCAAGACCACCGAAACCACCAAGACCACCAATACCGCCCAGGCCACCAATACCGCCGATCCCAGCGAAACCAAAGGCTCCAGCGGAACCGAAGAGCGTGGCCTGGTTGAGCAGGCTCTGCTGGTTAATCGAGTTGGGAATGGGAATCACCAGATCTGCCACCGGGTACACGCGGGTCGATTTCTCGGCCAGCGCAAATTGTCCCGTGGTGATCTCCACCATGTAGCGCGGCGGAGGCGCGGTGGTTGGATCAATGGTGAAGTTGAGCGGAAGATCCAGGTCACGCCGAATGACGTACACCGCCTTCGAGGGAACGTTGATCCGTTCCAGGATCAGGCGGAGATAGCTCGACAGCGAGACGTTCACCTTCTTGTCGATCTTCTTTTCCGCAATCGGCTGATTCAGAACGTCCATGACCATCTCGGCCTTGAACGCGGCCTCGTTCACCTCAAAGGTCAGGAAGAACGGGGGCTCATCATCGGGCTTGCTCATCTTCTGCGCCAGCGAGTTGAGGAACAATCCCAGGGTAATCGTGGGATCATCGATGGCATCGAAGGTCTGCGGCGTCGAAAGGACGCGCAGCAGACGACGCAACTCACGATCCGACGAATCCGCGCCCAGGCTGCTCGATTCGTACTTCAGCTTGCGTTCCTCGGTGAGTTTTCGCCAACGGAGGGCCGGCGGGAACTCGATCGGGGGTTCATCCGGGAACGGCACATGGCGCCGTTCCACTTCAAGGAGGGTCAACAGCCAGCGCTGTTCGCGCTGTCGTCGTAACTCGCGCAGTTCGGTCAGATGGAAATCGACCTGACCGATGTAGTAAGCCGCAGAGAGTGCCTGAGGAATGGGCTGCCCCTCAGCGATCACATCCTCACGCAGTTGCTCGATGGCCCGGACCGCGGCAAATCGTTCACGAATGTCGCCGTGACGAATAATCTCATAGCGAGCCCGATCCATCAGACTGGACAGCACGCGCATCCGTTCTCGAACCCGATCCTCGGCCGCGACCTGCTGTTGTTGCCGATCCAGACGTTCCTGAGCGGCAGCCAGCGCCTGCAAGCGTTCGGCCTGTGATTGCTTGATGCGGCCGCCCTGAACCGCCACGTTGCGGGTCGCGTCACGAAGTCGGTCCATGAGAACCTGCCGGGTGCGATCGCTGATGTCCGGATTGTCACGAATATTGTCGAGCATGCGTTTGAGACGATCCTGGGCATCGTCGGGGTTCTCCCGCAGAACACGGTTGGCCAGACGAATCGCGTCATTGACCAGTTCCGTGGTGCGCTGATCCTCGATCGCCTGGCGCTGCTTGACTTCCTTGAGGAAGTTTTCGTCATTCTGCCCTGGAGGGGGATTCTGTGCAGGCTGTCCTCCCTCGGGAGGCTGTCCTTGCTGGGCCAGTGCCAGCAGCCGTTCCTTGGTGACCTTTTTCCTCTCGACCTTGTCGCCAATCTTGACGACCGGATCACCCACCTTGGGGGTCGTTTGTTCAATGAGTTGTTTGCGACTGATCTTTCCTTCCTTCAGCCCCTTGACAACATGGAGCCCAGCGCGGGCCTCGGCGGAGTTCGGATCAACCTGCAAGGCTTGCTCGTAGAGGCGCTGGGCGGCATCGAGTTTATTCTGTTCCAGAGCCCATTCGGCTTGAACAAGCAGTTCCCCGCGCGCCAGGTGGTTCTGTTCGTAAGCGTAGGTCAAGGCGCGATCGGCTTGCAGCAGCGCCGGGCGATCCTTGGCGTTCTGCCACTGCTGGAACATTCCGGCCAGGAAGAAGTTGTCCGCCTCCGACTCGGGGAGGGCGGCGGTCACCTCGAAGGTGGCCGGCTTCTCAGCCACGGTCCCCTCGATGGTGCAGGCGAGTTTGCCGCTCGGCTTGATCTTCCCCACGACCAGCGTGGAGGAGTCGGTGCGCAACGGCGGGAGTTTGCTTGGATAAGCCTCGGCCACATCGGCAGAGAATTTATGCGTTTGCGGATAGAAGATGGGTGTTGAGAGCGATTCCATCATCCGCTTGACGGATTCCTCGTGCTTTTCACCGGGGAGCAGGCGAAGAGTGATACCTCCGGTCGCGCTGGTCAGGGCATGCAGGGTAATCGGATCGAGCCGCGCCCCGAGCGGCACAGGGAAGAAGCCGATTTCCTTTTGCACCATCGCATCGCTGAGGACCATGCGGTCCTCCTCATTCAGCGGATTGGCGATGCTGAGCCCGTCGCCCATGAACAATAGGATCCGCTGGCGACCGCGGGTATTCTCGAACGATTTGGTGATCTCGGTGAACGCCTTCTTCAGGTTACTGGCACCGGAAGGATACTCCTGTTGCAGTTCCTTGAGCGTTGTTTCCAATTTGGCCCGTGGCTGAAAGCCGCGAGTGAGGTTTTTCGGTTCCAGGTTGGCAGTCCAGATGGCAACCCGATCGTCGTCGCCCAGGTGGCTGGCCAGGCTCTGGGTCACGCGCAGCGCCGTCATCAGGGGGCCCTGCGCCTGGCTCGCGGAGGTGTCGAGCACCACGGCGATATCTCGTGGGCGGCGGGCCGAGGCATCAAACTTCCCCTGGATTTGCCACCCGAAGACCACGTCCTTGTTCTTGGTTTGGTAGGCGACTACGGGTTGGTCGGCGAACTTGGTCTTCGCCATCATGGCGTCGATGCCGCTGTTGTCGGTGCGCGGCGTGCGAGTGCCCGGGCGCCAGTCCTTGCTGGCGTCCTTCTTGCCTGGCCCGCCCCAGAGAATGGGACTGGTGAGAATGACACCTGTTGCCAGGATCAATCCCACTGCGAGAAGCCGTCGGACCATCGTCATGCTCCCTACCCCCTGTCTCACGATGTACTGCGGTGCTCTGCCTCGGAGCGCCCAGTCGTGTCGGAATGTGTGTATTCTAGAGAAGGTGTTCAGTTTACCGCCAGCGCAAATTCTCCAGCTCGCCTGTCCCTTGTTTGAGCAAAGGCATTGTTTCTGGAAGAGCTGCTACGGCCCCTATGTCTAACATGAAACGCCTGACTTGAGCAATCCAACCCTTCTGTATAAACGGCGCAAAAGCGCGAAACTTGCGCTGTTCCATGGGATACAACGATTCACCCCAGGTCGCCGTTGGCGAGACTTTCCCCCTCTGCGCGAAAAAAATTCGCCGCAAGCTCCTTCCTTCGCACCTCTGATTGATTTTTCGTCCCTGTCCTGGTATCACCGCGTGGACTCCAGCGCAAGCGCCTCTTGATCCGACCCCCTTGCCAACTGCCACAGAGGAAGCGCGGAGACGGTGGCGACTCGACGAGGAGGCGAGGCATGGGTGGATATTCCAGCGCGATCTGGCGCTGTCGGTATTTCTGGTTGTCGCTGGTCAAGATGGATCTGCATGCACGCTATCGCGGCTCCGTCCTCGGGATGGGGTGGTCGTTGCTGCAGCCCATCGCCATGACGATGATCTTCTGTGTCGTTTTCTCCCAGATCTTCCACGAGGATGCCACCGAGTACGCGCCCTTTGTGCTCACCGGGCTGGCCTTCTGGGCTTACACTCAGTTTTGCATCCTCAATGGCTGTCTCTGCTTCTTCCAGGGCGAATCCTACATCCGCCAGTATCCCGCGCCGATGGCCATCTATCCGTTGCGCACGGTGCTCGGCGCTGCTTTTCACCTCGTCCTCGCCCTGGGGGTGTCAGTGGTCCTGGCCATCATCACCTTGCACACCTTCCATCTGGGCGCGTTGCTGACCCTGGTACCAACCCTTCTCTTGTTGTTAATGTTCGGGTGGGGGTTGTCCTTACTTGGCGGGCTGGCGACGGTGTTTTTCCGCGATACCAAACACCTTGCCGAGGTGGGGTTGCAGATTGTCTTCTACCTCACCCCGATCATGTATCGTCCGCGCCTGTTGCAGCATGAGCGGCTGGCCTGGCTGCTGGAATGGAATCCCCTGATGCCCTTCCTCAGCTTGTTGCGCTGTGTGATTGTCGAAGGGCATGTCCCCTCGCCAATCCTGTTCGCTCGGGCAATCATTATCGTGGGCGTGCTCCTTTCTCTCTCGATCTACGCCCTGTCGCGCCTGGAACGCAAGATTATCTTCTATCTCTGAGATCTGTAATAGTCCTGAATGCCCTGGTCATCCGGAAGGTGTCCAGGCTTGCGGGCTAGTGCAGCTTCAAGCGGGGACGCTGAATCATGGCTCGAATTGAGCTGAACGACGTGAGCTTGACCTTTCGGGTTCGCCCCAACAAGCACATGACGCTCAAGGAGTTTGTTCTCAAGCAGATGTTCCGCAAACCCACCCAGCCCGTTATGGAGGTGAATGCGCTGCGTTCCGTCAGCTTCACCGTCGAACAGGGCGAGCGGATCGGGTTAATCGGTCACAATGGCGCCGGTAAGAGTACGATGCTCAAGGTGCTGGCGGGAGTCTATCAGCCAACCAGCGGTCGGCGCATTGTCGAGGGGCGTATCTGCTCGCTGTTCGACATTTCACTCGGTTTCGAGCCCGAGGCAAATGGCTGGGATAACATCGCCTATCGCAGTTATTTGCAGGGAGAAACTCCCCGCACGATTCGCAACAAAATTCAGGAGATTGCCGAGTTCAGTGAACTGGGCGACTTTCTGAACATGCCGGTGCGCTATTATTCCGCGGGGATGCTGGTGCGCTTGGCATTCTCGATTGCCACTGCCATTGAGCCGGAGGTCTTGCTGGTCGATGAGGTGCTGGGCGCGGGCGACCTCGCTTTTCAGACCAAGGCGCGCCAGCGAATGCGCGAACTGATGGAACGTGCCCACTTGATTGTCATGGTCAGCCATGATCTGATGTCGATGGAGGAGTTGTGCGATCGCATCGTGTGGATGGATCACGGTCGGGTGCACCGCATCGGACCGAGCCGCGAGATTGTGGCGGCCTACGAGCAAGCGGCCCAACCAGCCACCTCGCAGGCGGCCTGAACGGAGAGCACGTGGTGAATGCCCCCTTGCTTTTCACCTCCTATCTGCGCCCGATGGTCTGGGGTGGGAGACGTCTGGGCGACCGGCTGGGCAAACCGCTCCCGGCGGAGGGTCTCTTTGGCGAGGCGTGGGAACTGAGCGATCACCCCAGTCATGCCAGTGTGGTCCAGCGGCATTCCTTCCAGGGGAAAACCCTCCGCCAGCTCATGGAGCAATACGCCGGCCCCTTGCTGGGACCAGCCGCCCCGCGTCACCAACGCTTCCCGCTGCTGGTGAAACTGCTCGATGCCTGGGACTGGCTTTCGGTTCAGGTTCATCCCGACGACGAGAAGGTCAAACACCTCTGGCCCGGCGAGGGCGGCAAGACCGAGGCCTGGTTTATCCTGGAAGCCACTCCGGAGAGCAAGATATACGCTGGTCTCCTTCCCGGTGTGGATGAATCGCAGCTGCGCGCGGCGCTGGCTCAAGGAACCGTGGCGGAGTGTTTGCATTCCTTTACCCCACAGCCTGGAGATTGCCTGTTTCTGCAGGCCGGGACCGTCCACGCGGTGGGCGGTGGCGTGCTGATGGCCGAGGTGCAGCAAACGAGCGATGCCACCTTTCGGCTCTTCGATTGGAATCGGAAGGATGCTCAGGGCAACGCGCGAACCCTGCATATCGAGGAAGCCCTTGCCGCCATCGACTGGACCCGTGGACCTGTCCACCCGGTAAAAACTCCGTTTGCCCAGCCCTGGACCGGACCGATGCGCCATCAGGTGCTGGTGCGTTGTCCTTATTTCACCATGGAATACATTGAAGGGGGCGAGTGCTTTTCCTGGGGTGGCACTGGCGAGATGCAGATCCTGATGGTTCTGGATGGGCGCGGCACGCTGGAAGGGCCCGCCGGTCCAGAGGAACTTCACCGGGGACAAACCTGGTTGCTCCCCGCTGCGCTCCCATCGCTTCAGATCCACCCCGAAGGAGCGCTCAAACTACTACTGAGCCGTCTGCCACACTGAACCTCCGCTTGTGAAAGGTCGTGCATCCATGGAGTTCCGCACCGGGTCGATCGAGGGGATCATCTGGAAGCCGCTGACAAAGTTCAACGACAACCGCGGCTGGCTCTGTGAATTGTTTCGCGACGACGAGGTCGCACCTGAATTCCAGCCAGTGATGGCCTATGCCTCCGTTACTCTCCCAGGAGTCACGCGCGGCCCTCACGAACACGTGGATCAGGCCGACTACTTCTGCTTCATTGGTCCCTCCAACTTCAAGGTCTATCTCTGGGATACGCGCAAAACCTCGGCGAGCTATGGAGTCCGCCAGTCTGAAGTGGTGGGCGAAGATCGTCCGATGATGTTGATTGTCCCCTCCGGCGTGGTGCATGCTTACAAAAATGTCGGTCCGAACCCCGGCCTGGTTTTCAATTGTCCCAACCGACTCTATCGCGGCCCGAGCAAGAAAGACCCGGTCGATGAGATCCGGCACGAGGAGATCCCCAACAGCCCCTTTGTGCTCGATTGACAGGTAGCTGTCAGAGAAAACGAAACGGCGTGAGAGGAATGATCCTCCCACGCCGTTCAACTGCGTCTGTGCCAGGCGTGCGTTGGCGTCAGCTCGAGCGTGACATTTCTGCACGCACCGTTTCGAGCAGCTTCTTCGTCGCTCGGATTCCTTCCGGCTCGCTCAGTTTGCTTCCTTCGTATTCGATACCGACAAAGCCGTGATAGCCCGCATTGAGGACGATCTTATCATCCTGCGGTAGTCGGTGTGCGTTTCATTCCCCTTCTCATCGAAGTCGTGCGACTTGGCACTGACACCCTTGGCATAGGGCATCAGTTCCTTGACGCCCTTGTAGCGATCGTAGCTGCCGAAGTTGCCGAAATCGGGGAGGGTTCCGCAGAACGGTGAATTCACCTTCTTCATCACCCCGGCCAGCCACTCGCCGTTGGACGACAAGCCGCCGTGGTTCTCGACGATGACATTGATCTTGTGCTTGGCGCCGAACTCGGTCAATTTGGATAGCCCTTCGGCGGCTCGCTCCATCTGCTCCTCGGGCTTGCCGCTACTCTGGGCATTAACGCGAATCGAATGGCAGCCAAGGGCCTTCGCCATCTCGACCCACTTGTAGTGATTCTCCACCGCCTGCATCCGCTTCTTGGGATCGGCGTCTCCCAGTGCGCCTTCCCCGTCGCACATGATGAGCACGCTGCGCACCCCGTTGTCGTGGGCACGTTTCTTCAGCTCGGCGACGTATTTCTCGTCGGTCGCCTTCCCCTTGTAGAACTGGTTGACGTACTCGACCGCGCTGATGCCGTATTCCTTCTTGGCGATCACGGCGAAATCAATCGGATCGAGTTTGTTGCCAAAGAAGGCGCGGTGCAACGACCACTGCGCCAGCGAGATCTTGAAGATTTCCTTCTTGTCGTCCGCCTCGCTCAGCCCAGGCAGGACAGACAACCCCAGCCCGGCGGCGAGGGAGCCCTTCAAAAAGCCACGACGATCCAGGTTGCCAAACATGGTCGGACTCTCCTGCGGTGAGCGTTACTCGATCACGGAATCAAACACGCGGACCTTCTTCCAGTTGTCCTTGTTTTCCTCAATGAACTTGAGATGGCGCGGATGGTCCTGGTACTTGTCGTGGGCGGCCTTGTTTTTGAAGACCAGGTTCAGTGACACATCGAAGTCGCGATCGTTGACATCGCGTTTGAAATCCTCGGCGATCACTCCTGCGGAGAAATAGACCGTTCCTTCGTGGCCGTTGAGATACTTCTTGCATGCCTCGACCAGTTTTTGTCGCGCCGCAGGGGAGTGATCCTTCAGCTGGAAGTACACCATGTGCGCGATCTGGCCCTTGCCCGCGTCTTCCTTCTTCGCCTCGTCGGCCATCACCATGCGCGAGTAGAGCAAGACACCCAGGCCGAGCGCCAGGGCAAGCAGCAATGCCGCTTTCATTGTCAATCCTCCACGAAACCACGGGTTGAACGAAAACTACTGCCTCGTCCCAACTTGTCCTATCTGCGGGCGCGGCAATGGCAAGTACACCTGGATAACCCGGTTTCGAGCATGAAGAGAGGAAAGCCCTGGCCGGAAACAAAGGGGAGAGCCGGAAAGCTCCGACTCCCCCCTTTGTTTCCTCGTCTCTCGCCAGCCGAGATTACTCGACGGTAAGGGTGTTGAGGAAGTTTTCGTAGGATTTGCGTTGGGCGTGTTCGCCGTCCTGCATCTCCTTGATCTGCGCCTGCATCTTCTCGATCTGGGTTTCCTGCTCGTCGAACTTCTTCACATAGCGTTTGTAGGCTTCACTGGTCGGAGGCAACTCGCGGATGTTCTGCCGCAACCGCCCCTGATCATCGGTGATGACCTTCAACTGCCGTTCCACTTGCTGGATCTCACGCTGCGTCTCCGCCAACTTCCACTTCAGATCGCGTGCCTTGACCAACGCTTCCTTCACCTTGGGCGAGGTCGCCTTGTCGTCGATCAGGATGCGAATGCTCTGGTCGTCGCTGTTGGTGAACTGCACCTGCGAACCAAAGTCCTTCTCCTCGCTGACGGTGTAAGTAACCGTTTTGGTGGCGGGAACGGGAACGCGGAAGCGATAGACATCGCTGGC
>JAKOSN010000133.1 GCA_029777335.1 Planctomycetota bacterium | reverse complement strand
GAGTCGGTCGCTGTCCTGGCCTGCGATCCGCAAAGTCCGTTAAGCGGCGGGGCGCTCCTCGGCGATCGCTTCCGCATGCCAACCAATCCCCAGGATGCGGGCGTGCTCATTCGGAGCCTGAGTACCCCGGGGGGCCACGGCGCGATCACCGAATCTCTTGGTGCGATGGTTCGCCTTCTGGAGGCGTTCCCCTTCGACGTGGTGCTGATTGAAACCGTCGGCGCGGGGCAGGGCGATACAAGGGTGCGCGACCTGGCCGATGTCCTGGTGTTGCTCGTGCAGCCCGAAACAGGGGATGATTTGCAGTGGGAGAAGGCCGGGGTGCTGGAAGTGGCCGATGTGGTGGTGATTCACAAGGCCGATCTCCCCGGGGCGGATCGAGTCGAGGCCCAGGTGCGCGCCATGTTGACCCTCAGCCAGCGTGCGCCGGCCATTGTGCGAGTGAGTGCACGCTCGACGGAGGGGCTGGCCACGCTCTGGCAGACGATTGAGCAATGCCCCTTGCGACGGCTGGCAGCCGAGCCCACACAGGGGTTGCTGAAACTGGCTCAGCAGACGCTCCAGACCCGGTTCACCCAGGCGCAGCGAACCCAGCCCGCCGCACTCCAGGCGATCCTGCAGCGCTGGGAACGGGGCGAGCTTTCTGCCTTCGAGACCGGGGCCGCCGTGTGTCGGTTTCTGGAAGAGAGCAGCCACCGAGGCGAGAACCACCCCCGATCGTGACCGATTCGCTCCGCGAGAGAAGGCCTTTTCAAGATCCATGAAGATCCCCAAACTGGTTATTGTCGGGACAGGTCTGATTGGCTCGTCGATTGCCCTGGCGGCGAAGCGCCGTCATCTGGTGGAGCGGGTGATTGGAGTCGATCAGAATCGGGAAGTGTGTGCCCGCGCGGGCGTGCTGGGGCTGATCGACGAGGAGTGCAGTGAACTGGCCGAGGCGGCAGCGCACGCGGATTTTCTCGTGGTCTGCACCCCGGTCGACACGATCGCCGCCAACATCCTCACCGCGGCCCGGGCCTGTCGACCGGGCACCGTGTTGACCGACGTGGGGAGCACCAAGGCCAATCTGGTGCGCACCATTGAAGATTCTCTTCCTCCAGGTATCCTTTTTGTAGGCAGCCATCCTCTCGCCGGCTCGGAAAAGACAGGGCCGGCGTTTGCCAACCCGGAACTCTTCGACGAGCGCCTGGTGTTGCTCACCCCCACGGCCCGAACCAATCCCGACGCGATCACCCGGGTACGTGCTTTCTGGCAGGCGCTGGGAGCGGGGGTGCGGTTGCTCGATCCCGAGGAACACGATCGCGCCCTGGCCATGACAAGTCATCTTCCGCATGTCGCAGCCGCGGCACTGGCAGGAATTCTCCCGGTTGAACTGCTCGCGTTGACGGCGACGGGTTTTCGCGACACCACGCGCATCGCCGCGGGGCCCTCCTCGCTGTGGCGGGCCATCTTGCAGGATAATCGGGTCGCCCTGCTGGATGCTGTGGTGCGTCTCCGTGCTCAGCTCGATGAATTTGCCCAGGCTCTGGAAAATGACGATGGGCCGCGCCTGGCCGCTCTCCTTGAGCAGGGGCGGCAAATTC
>JAKOSN010000019.1 GCA_029777335.1 Planctomycetota bacterium | reverse complement strand
GCGCGCAGCGCGTTCTTGATTCCCTCCGTGGCGCGACAATGGCCTGTCACCTTGAGCTTGTGATTGTGTGCCGTGCTCACCACCGCCTGCATCTCTTCCAGCGTCATGCACAATGTGTGGTGATCGTTGACATCGGGCGCCGCGGCATCGCCGGTCGGATAGGTTTTCACCCACTCCACGCCATCCTTGACCAGCTTCCGCACCGCCGCCCGTGCCTCTTCGGGACCGTTGATCAGCAACACCAGCCCTTCCATGCCGATCTTGCGATAATCGGGGTTCCAGTCCATCAGTCCGCCCACCCCACATATCTCCCGACCACTGGCGGCCATGCGCGGACCCGGCAGGAGATCGGCTTCGAGCGCCTTCTTCAGCCACACGTCGATGTTGAACAAACTCCCGCCACTCCGCGCGGCGGTATAGCCACATTCGAGAGCGAGTTTGGCGTTGACGGCGGCCAGCAGCGTCACGTACTCCACCGGGTACTTGATGTCGAGATCTTCCAGTGCGGCGACGTTGAAATAGGTCGGGTGGAAGTGGGCCTCCACCAGTCCCGGCAGGATGGTCCCGCCGCGCGCATCGAGAACCGGCGTCTCCGGAGATTGGGGCGGTAGAAGGCGTGCGGCTCCGGCATAGCGGATGCGACCATCAACCACCAGAACGGCGGCGTCAGCGACTGGCGGCGCCCCGGTGCCATCCACGAGCTGACCATTGCGAAGGAGAAGCGAGCCCTGTGCAGATTTCATCACAGCCACTCCGGAGAGAGGAGAGCAAATTACCTCGTGACGTTGGCGGTTCGTGCGCGCGCCTGGCGAAGCATGTAGATCCCCACGACCCCATGCGTCCCTCCTTGCAGCGCTCCAAAGAGGAGCGCGTTTTCTGGACGCGGCGGAGCAAGGATCACCGCCATGATAAAATAGAGAACGCCCAGGAAAGTAAACCCGATCCAGAGGCGCCCCTGCAGGGTAAAATTAATCCCATTAAAGATCGCATAGAGATGGAATACCGCCATCCGATGGATCCCCTGCTCGGCCAGCGCGGGACCGAGGGGAAGCCACGTCACCATGAAAAAGACGAGGATCATCAGATGGTTTTGCAGAAGGATCTGCCGGGCGCGACCTCCGAGCGTTCCCTCCTGTCCGCGCAGGGCGTGGAGCATGAGCAGATGCAGCCCCAGGCAAACGGCGTCACAAAGCAAAAACGGCAGTGGCCCGGTGTTGAACCGAATCAGCCAGTAGACACAGAGACAGGCCAGCGAGGAGTCCAACGCGATGCCCAAAGTCAGGCGACCCCAGGCGCGCAGCTGCTCCGGGCGCCGTTCCGGCAATCGACGCAGCCCGCGCCGCATTCGATGCCACCAGGGAAGGCATGACGCCCGAACGGTGGGTAGTCCGTTCAAGTACCGTTCCAGGTCCCTCGCCAGTTCCTCCGCCGAGTCGTAGCGCTGGTCCGGATCCTTTTCCAGACAGCTCAGGCAGATGGCCTCCAGTTCGGGATCGATCTCCTCGTTGATCAGGCCGGGGCGCGCAGGAGCGGCAAAGCGGACCTGACGAAGCGTTTCGTCGAAGGTGGCGGCCTTGAAGGGAGGTCGGCCGGTGAGCATCTCGTAAAGGGTTGCACCCAGACCGTAAACGTCGGTCGCCGGTGTGAACCCCAGTCGTGCCTCCGGGGCGGCCTGCTCCGGGGCCATGTAGCAAGCGGTGCCGACAATTCCCCCCGTCGTTTGGTGGTCCTGTCCTTGCAGCTGCTTGGCCAGGCCAAAATCGGCGACATAGGCTTCGCCCTCGCCATCGAACAGGATGTTCCCCGGCTTCAGATCCCGATGGAGAATCCCGCGCTGATGTGCCTGGTGGATGGCACGCGCGACCCCAACCAGGACACGGGCCGCCTCCCGGTTGGAGAGCGGAGCCTGACGTAATCGCTCCGCCAGGCTGCCTCCCTCCATCAGCTTCATGGTGAAGAAAGGTTGGCCCTCGTGTTCGCCCACCTCGTAGATCGGGACGACGTGCGCGTGATCGATCTGGGCAATCACCTGGGCCTCGGCGCGGAACCGCGGCAAGAGCGTGCTCGTGGCGCTGCGGTCGCCCCGGATCATCTTGAGCGCCACCGATCGCTGCAGGCTGCGTTGCCAGGCGCGGTAGACCACCCCCATCCCGCCCTCGGCGAGTTTCTCCAGGAGTTCGTAGTCTCCGCCGATCAAGCCGGTGGGGACTCCGCTCTTCCCATCGAGCAGGTAAGGACCTGTGCTCTGTGTCATCGGGCTGCCTGGTGCCAGTGCGGTTGTCCGATCGCCCCGCGAGCGAACGCCACTGTACACCGGACAGCATCGATCCACAATGAGGTAATTGCGCGCACGGCGCAAGGATGACACTGCGCACAGGCAAGGAGTGCGGGTCAGCAAATCAAACATCCGGGGGATGGGCAGAGGCGAGTGGCACTCGTTCAGGTTGGGTGCGGACAGTTCTTCGAAAACCGTCAGCGCAGATCGAGTACCTCGCCCTCGCCCAGGGGACTGTCAAAGTGGCATCCCAGTCGCCATTTCTTCGAAGAGAGGTTTTTCACCCAGACGACTCGGGCGACCAGGGACTGGCGTACGGTCCTCTCGGCTTCCAGAGCGATGGTCAGAAATGCCCCTGGTTCAAAGCGGCGGTTGAGTTCCAGACAGAGCCCGGTCTCCGAGATATTCACCACGTGTCCCTGCCAGACCTTGTCGGCAAAGCGCTCCAGCGTCCGACAAATCGTGGTTCGCCTCGACGCGTATCGACTCCTGGCTCGCTTGTTCGCCTGCGCCGATTCCAGGTCATGAACCCCCGCCTCCCCTTCTTCCGGACTGGTTGCCTGGGAGTTGGCAGGATGTGGAAGCGCATTGAGAAACGCTTCCACGGAGGGATGCCGTTCGTCCCGATCCGCGCGCATCGCGCGGAGGATTTCGCGATTCACCGCCTCGCTCAACTCCGGGACAAGTGTCTTCGGTGCGACAAGGTCATTGGCGAGTTTGCTGCGAAGAATGGTGGCGATTGCATTCGATCGAATGGTGCGGAACGGGAGAAGTCCTGTGACCACCGTGTACAGTGTGGCCGCGAGGGAGTAGAGATCCGCGCGGGCATCGACGTGCTTGGCATCCTGGAACTGCTCGGGAGCCATGAAATTGGGCGTCCCCAGTCCACTCATCGGTTTGGTCAGATCAAAATCGCCGTCCAGGTTCTTCGCAAGCCCCAGATCGGCCAGTTTCGCCTCGCCTCCCTTGCGCAGGAGAATGTTGTCGGGCTTCACGTCCCGATGCAGGATCTTGTTCAGATGCGCCCAGGCCAACCCTTGCCCCACTTGCTCGATAATGGCAAGCGCCTCGGCCTCCGCAAGTCTCCCCTCCCTCTGCAGCCGCTCCCCAAGGCTCTCGCCCTCGATATACTCCATCACCAGGTAGGCGCGCGCACCTTCCAGCCCATAGTCGATCATCTTGACGATCTGGGGATGATTCAACTTGCGCGCCACCTGGCATTCCTGCACAAACCGCATGCGCAGGCTCTCGTTCGCCGTCGCTTCCGGGGGAATCACCTTGATCGCCACGATCTTGTCCGTGATGGGATTTCTGCCGCGATACACGGAGCCACTCCCACCCGCACCAACCTTCTCGAGAATCTGATACCCCCCAATGGTGGTCAGCGTTACTTTCGAGGCGAGCTGTCTCATGCGAACTCCTTAGTTCGACAGGACGGAATGAGCGACGGCGACCCGAACAATCGGAGTCTGGCAACCACTATCCCAACTTTAGTTCACACTTCGAGGTGGTGAGGTGAATCTGGGAATCTTCCCCACACTTCGTGGCACCTCGCTTCACCTCGTTGCGGTGCACAAGCAGTCCGCGCAGGGTAATGCCCCCGGTATCTTGCCAGCTGCGGAGCAGGCACGGACAATGACCAGATCGCCCCTTCCCACATCCCACTGCCAGGGAGAACCACCATGTTCCCATCACTACTGCTGGCGCTGGCCCTTCATGGAGCCGTCGCTGACAAGGCCGCTCCCCCGGACAAACTCGAACTGTTCGCCCGGGAAGACTGGTATCGTGACGCCAGGGGGAAGGAGCAGGACTTTGTCGGCAAACTGGAGAAAGTCAAGGTGGGCGGCATCGGCTTCGGGCGGATGAATCCCTATCGCCTGGTGATGAAGAAGGAGACGCGCGAGGTCTACGTGGGGAGCAAACCGCAGTTACTCGCGCCCTACGTCGGCAAGACGATCAAGCTCATTGGCAAACCCGTGGATATGGAGGTCGAGGGAAAGGAACATCACGAGATCTGGCCCGCTCGGCTGGAAGTGGTGAGTGAGAAGAAATCGCAAGGCAGTCATTCACAGAACCGCCACTTGATTGTCGCATTGGCCGATGAACCTGCCGTCCCCAGGATTGTCGCGCGCAGTTTCTGGCGTGCCCCGGGTGGAACCCAGGCCCCCGCTCAGCAGGTCGTCGTTCGTGAGGAGGATCAGCTTGCCCGACTCATGGGCCTCCCGAAAGAGAAGGCCCTCGAGCAAGCAGCCAAACTCTTCAAGACCGACAAGATCGATTTCCAGAAACAGATGATCGTGGTGGTCACTGCAGGCGCCAAGCCAACCGGCGGGTATGCGGTCACCATCACCAAACTCAGCGTCAAGGACAACACCCTGACCGTCCACTGGAGCCTGAAATCGCCAGGCCCCGGCGACATCGTGACCCAGGCGTTCACTCACCCCGCCCAGGCTGCCCTGGTCGATCACTTCAAGGGGAAGGTTGTCTTCGATCCCCCTGCCCCCAGGGGCGGTCCCAGGGATCGCTAATTGGCCGTGACCCGATCCGCGCAAGCGAACCGCGTGAGCGACCGAGATACTTCTCCGAGCGCGCACGTGGTTCGTCCGCGCAACGGCTCACTCCCTGTCCGCGGGTTTCTTCGCTTCGGGCCATTTGTAGCGCGGCGAGGGCGTATCGGCATCGTCCATCAGCTTTTTCATCCGCGCGACCACATCCGGGTGTTTGGCCGCCACATCGTTTTTCTCTCCCAGATCCTGATCGAGATTGAACAGCTGAATCGGAGAGTGAATCGGCTGCTGAACCGCCTTCCACTTGCCCATGCGCAGTGCTCGCGCGCCCCCTCGTTCATAAAAGGCCCAGTAGAGCGATTCATGTTGCTTTTGTCGTTCGGTGTGACCCAGCAGCGTTGGCGCAAAGGAGAGCCCGTCCAGCCGGGCGGGCACCTTCTCCGGGACCCCCGCCAGGTCAGCCAGCGTGGGGAAGAGATCCCAGAACGCGCCGACAAAATCAGTCGTGCTCCCCGCCTTGACCTTCCCCGGCCAGCGCACCAAAGTCGGCACTCGAATGCCGCCCTCGTACAGATCGCGTTTGATGCCACGGAGCGGACCATTGGAATCGTTGAAATCCGGGTTGTTGCCCCCTTCTCGATGCGGCCCATTGTCGGAGCTGAAAAAGACGATGGTGTTGTCGTCCAGCCCGTTTTTCTTCAGCCAATCCAGGAGCTTGCCCACGTCGGCATCCATGCGGGTGATCATCGCCGCATGCGCTTTCTGGGCTGCCGGCCAGTCTCTGTCCTTGTAGATCCCCAGGTCTGGCACCTCCATCCCGTTCTTGCCGCCCTCATTGTTGGCATGCGGAATGGTCAGCGCCAGGTAGAGAAAGAAGGGGCGTGCTTTGTGGCGTTCAAGAAAAGCCAATGCCTGCTGCATGATCAGATCATGGCTATATTCGATCTTTTTTGTCGCAACACCCTTGCCAAAAGGCCCCATGCCTGGAACCTCGTTCTTCAGAGGAACGCGCTTCTCGTTGTGCATCAGCCAGGCGGGATAGTAATTGTGCGCATGGTGCTGGTCGAGATAGCCATAAAACTCATCAAACCCCTGTTTCGTGGGAACGCCCGTGCCCCCCTCGTTGCCGAGTCCCCACTTGCCAAAGAGCCCTGTGGTGTAGCCTGCTTGCTTGAGCACCCGGGCCACGGTCACATCCTGGGGAGTCAGATCGTCGCGGGCGTTGCCTCGGATTCGGGTGTGCCCGGTGTGCAGCCCCGTCATCAGGGCGCAGCGGGAGGGAGCACAGACGGTGGAGCCAGCATAGAACTGGGTGAACCGCATCCCCTGCTGCGCCATCCGATCAAGGTTTGGCGTCTGAATCCGTTTCTGTCCGTAGCACCCCAGATCGCCATAGCCCAGGTCGTCGGCGAGGATGAAGATGATATTGGGGCGCGGCGGGGTCTCGGCGCCGTGAGCCACCGCCCCGGCCAGCCACAGTACCCCCAGCGCAAGCGTCTGGCACAGGAGAACGAACAAAGCGCGTGTCATCAGAGAATCCTCGGAGAGAGCAGACACGTGGATGTCATCACGGTTTGGCCTCGGGCTTGTAATTGGGATTTGGCGTCGGCAACTGGGCACCCACCGCCTTGCGCCAGGCGTGCAGCTGTGCAGTGAGCGTCTTCGCCTTCTCTGGCAGGACCTTTGCCAGATCTTTCTTTTCGCCAACATCCTCTTTCAAGTTGTACAGTTCAACGTGGTTATCCTCGAAGAACTCCACCAGGCGCCAGTCTCCGGCACGAATGGCGCTGTAGGGGGTGGCTCCGCCGGGGTGATAGTGCGGATAGTGCCAGTAGATCGCGTCCCGCTTCAGCGACGCTGTGGGATCCCGCAGGAGAGGCACCAGACTGATCCCATCACACCCCGTCTCATTCTTGATCCCGCCCCTGTTTCCAGCGAGCGCCAGGATCGTGGCGAAGAGATCCATGGTGATGACAGGCTCCTGGCACACGGTCCCTGCCTTCACTCCCGGCCCCCGGATAATCAGAGGAACGCGCACCCCTCCCTCGTAGGCCGAGCCTTTCCCGGCACGCAGCGGAACATTGGTGGTGACTCGTGCCCTGGCCCCGCCAATCAATCCGCCATTGTCGCCCGTGAAAATGACAAGAGTGCGCTCGGTGAGTTTCAGCTCCTCCAGTTTCGCCAGCACCAGCCCCACCGAATCATCCACACTGGCGAGCATCGCAGCATAGGTGAGATTGGTGTGGCGCATCTGGGGGGTGCGCCGTTTCTCGAACTTCGCGATCAGATCTTTCTTTCCCTGCAAGGGAGTGTGAACCGCGTGATGGGGGATGTAGAGGAAAAAGGGGCGCTCGCGATGCTTCTCCAGGTAACGCACCGCCTCGGCAGCCTCGCGGTCCGTCAGGTATTCTCCCGGAGGGCCATCCTTGAGCGTGGGTATCTTGTAGGGGCTGAAATAGCTCGGCGGTTGGCCTTTCCCCGTTCCGCCCAGGTTGAGGTCGAAGCCCTGCCGGTCCGGCCAGTATTCGGGAGTGTCACCCAGGTGCCACTTGCCGATGTGCCCCGTGTCGTAGCCCGCCTTCTTGAGCACCTCGGCGACAGTAACCTCCTCGAGCGGGAGATACTCCGTCCATTTCGGAATCGCCAATCTGGCATTGGGACGTTTGTGCCCATGGATCCAGTCGGTCAGGTGCAGACGGGCCGGATATTTCCCGGTCATCAGCGCAGCACGCGTCGGCGAACAGACGGTGCAGGCCGCATAGGCCTGGGTAAAGCGCATGCCCTCCCTGGCCAGCCGATCAATGTTCGGGGTGAGATTCAGATCGCTCCCATAACAGCTGCAATCGGTCCAGCCAAGATCATCGATGAGAAACACAACGACATTGAGCGGTTTGGCCTCAGCGGCGCGACCGTTTGCAGCCAGGGTGAGCAAAGCCAGGCCAGTCCAGAGAATCCCGATCGGTTTCATGGTCTCATCCCTGCGGGGGTTGACAGGAGGAGTTGATGTCGGGTTTCATTATGACGAGAGACGCTGCGATGTCCACAACCGATCGGAAGGTTCCGGCATTCCCATGTGGTTCTGGCGTTCCCCCATCCTGGATCCCGAGCGCGCCGACGAGATCGGACTGGTTGCCGTTGGGGGCACACTCACGACTGCCCGGCTGCTCGAAGGATATCGCAAGGGTGTCTTTCCCTGGTACAGCGAGGGAGATCCGGTTTTGTGGTGGTCCCCTGATCCGCGAGCCATCCTTGAATTGAACGAATTGCACATCTCTCGTCGCCTGCAAAGAACGCTGCGTTCCTCGGTCTCTCAGTGGACTCTCGATCAGGATTGTCCGGCGGTCATTCGGGGATGTGCCGAGCGACCGGACACGGCGACCTGGATCACCACGGAGATGCGAGCGGCCTATATCCAGCTGCATCGCGAGGGTTATGCCCACAGCCTGGAAGTATGGCAGGACGAGAACCTCATCGGGGGCATTTACGGGGTGGCCCTCGGAGCGTTCTTTGCCGGCGAGTCGATGTTCTCGCGCCGCCGCGACGCCTCCAAGATTGCCCTGGTCAAGCTGGTGGAGCATCTGCGCCAGCGTGGCTACACCCTCTTCGATCTCCAGGTGCTGACCAGGCACACTGCTTCTCTGGGCGGGCGCAACATCCCTCGACATATCTATTTGGAGCGATTGCGTCAGGCTCTGGCCGCTCCAGTCACCTTTCGATAATCGCGCACAGAATCGTTGTTGATCGGTGATTGCGACGGACCAATTTCGCCGATCCTACCCACCACCGGGAGTTGGTTGACAGTACCGGATTTGTGTTCCATCCTTTGCGTAGAGGCTCGAACCTCCAGGCCGCAGTTCTCTCTCGAACTGCCCTCCCCTCCTGGGTTTCAGCCCTCCTCTCAAGCTCGAGCAATCGTGGTGGATGCATTGGCGTCGGGCTCCTGCTCCGCGCCGGACCTGTTAACGCATAAAGGATGCTGAGGCTATGTTGCAGACCGACCTCGGAGCCTGCGAATGGTTTGTTTGGGATCTCCGCCGGAGCAATCTCATCGACCGCGGACAGCTAGACCAGGTGGTCGGGGAATTTCTCAACAAGAACCCTGGCGCTGAACCGCCGGCGCTTGCCGATTACCTGGTCAGCCAGGGGATCCTGACTGCCTTTCAGACCGAACGCCTGCTGCAAGGGAAGACCCAGAATTTTGTACTTGGACCGTTCACCCTGATGGACGCTCTTGGAGTGGGCAGCATGGGCACGGTCTACAAGGCGAGTTCCAAGACCGACGGCAAGTGGTATGCGGTGAAAGTGCTCCCTCGCCGCAGTATGTGGAATGTGCGCATTGCCCGGCGTAAGGTGCGAGCCTTCGAACAGTGTCAGCATCCCTCCGTGGTGCCGTTTGTCGACGTGGGTACCTCAGGAGGCATGCATTACCTCGCCTGGCCCTTCGTTGAGGGTGAATCGCTTGAGAAGGTGGTTCAGGCCAAGGGCAAACTTTCGCCCGAGCAAGCCGCTCTCTACGGAATGCAAACCGCCGAGGGGTTGTATCAGTGCCATCAGCAGGAACTCTTCCACGGCTTGCTCAAGCCCTCCAACTTGATGGTGAGCCCGGACGGCCACATCAAGATCCTCGATTTTGGCATCGGTTGTCTGCTCGCGGAAACTGAGGGGGAATCGCTGGTCGATACGATGTCCACCGCGAACTCGGTCAATAGCGGTCTGGATTGTGCCAGTCCAGAGAGCATCATGGATCCGACCAACCTGACCCCCATCGGGGACCAGTACAGTCTGGGGTGCTCGCTCTACTTCTGTCTGACCGGGCGCTATCCGTTCCCGGATGGAACGGCGGTCGAGAAGATGATGTGTCATCAACACAAGCAGCCGGATTCGCTGAAGGATCTCGCCCCCGAGACCCCGGATGGCCTGGTCGAGGTGGTCGAACGGTTGATGAAGAAGCGCCCGGAGGATCGATACGCCAACTGTGGGGAGGTGATGGAAGCGTTGCGTCCCTTTGCCGCCGGCGCGGGAGCGAACCAGGCTCGCCCGGGACAGCGCATGGGCCGCATTCCGTTGCCCCCGCGTCAACCAGCGACCGCACCGGGCAATCCCACTCCGCTGCCACCAGTCTCGCCCAGCGCCCAGGGGACGCAAAAAGCAAATCCAGCTTCTGCCAGCGCTCCGGCGCCCACTGCTCCTCCACGTGCCCCAGCGACGCGCACGATCGGGAGTGCTCAGGACGCACTGCGTCAACTTCGCCCGCAATCGGCTCGTCCTACCCCGCCGGAGACCGCCCCGGCGAACTCCGCTCCTGCCGCTCAACCAACCGCGCCGACGCAGGCCCCCACGGATACGGGCCGGAAAGGCTTGAATATCGGACCGGTTGGCATAGCCCTCCTGATGCTGGTGACGGGCGCCCTGGCCTTTTTGGCGGCCAACTTTATCAAGTTCTAGTCCAGTGGTAGCTCGTAGCGGGCCGTCCCGGGAGGAATTCCTCTCGGGACGGCTCTTGCTTTTTGCCGCTTCACGGGGAAGTGGTCGCGGGGGCAGCCGTGAGGGAAGCGGGCCCGGTATACACCGGCAAACGGATGGCGAACCGCGTGCCACACCCCACGGTGCTCTGGACCTCGATCGTCCCTCCGTGGGCCTCCACAATGCGCCGCGTGGTTGCCAGCCCAAGTCCCGTCCCCCCGACGCGCGTGGAAAAGAAGGGCCGAAAGATCCGGTCCAGAACCTCGGGCGGCATCCCTTTCCCGGTATCGATCAGGCTTAAACAGATCGTGGCGGGATCCGCAGCATGTCCCGATTTCTCCCGCGTTGCCTGGATGATCAGTTCGCCGCCTGTCGGCATCGCCTGCTGCGCGTTGATCAGCAAATTCAACAACGCCTGTTTGAACAAAGCCCGATCCAGCAAAACCGGGGGGAGATCGGAAGGGACGTAGTTCTTGATTTCGATGTTATCGTGGCGTGCGGTCGGCCCGAAGAAGTCGATCAGTTCCTCAATCAAAAGAGCCAGATCACACGGAACACTCTCCAGCTCATTGATGCGAGCAAAGCGAAGAAAATCGTTGGAAACCTCGACAAGCCGCTGACATTCACCCTGCAGGCGCTGAATGCGCTGGTAGGCACGCTTCTCGCGCTGCGAGTGCGCATCCTGAAAATCCTCGGCAAGCAGCTGCAGATGCAGGCCAAGCGTACTGATGTGGTTCTTGATTTCGTGGATGAAACTGCCGGCCAGCTCGGCCAGTTCCGTGTACTGGTCGTTCGCCATGTCAGCCCCGGATAAGACGGGTGAGCCGGAGAGACCTCCGGCTCACCCAGAAATGGGCTCAATGACGGCGATCCCCGCGCCGGCCCTCCTCACCGCCTCCACGGGGGCCGCGCGGCTGATCGGACTGGCGACGCGGTTGTTGCGGGGGTCGGCGCGGCTCCTCCGCTGGAGGGGGAGCCTCGGTGTCTCCGCCTCCTTCCTTGGCAGCCGCCTCACGGAGCAGCACCTTGCGCGACAACTTGACCCGATCGTGTTCGTCGATGGCGATCACCTTGACCTGAATGCGATCCCCGACCTTGACCACATCGTCCACCTTGCCCACGTACTTGTCGTCCAGTTCGCTGATGTGGCAAAGCCCGTCGCGGCCGGGCAAAATCTCGATGAACGCCCCGAAATCCTTGATCGACGTCACCTTCCCCTCGTAGACCCGACCCACGCGCACTTCCTCGGTGATCGCCTCCACCTTCAGGCGAGCCGCCTCGGCTCCGGCGGACTCCGAGTGAGAGATGTAGACCGTCCCATCGTCCTCAATGTCGATCTTGGCCCCGGTTGATTCCTGAATTCCCTTGATCGTCTTGCCGCCGGGCCCGATGAGCAGACCAATTTTCTCGGGGTTGATCTGCACGGTGAGCAGTCGGGGAGCATAGGTGCTAATCCCGGAGCGCGGCTGCCGCAAGGTACCCAGCATGGAGCGGAGTATGTCGCGCCGTGCTTCGCGCGACTGCTCGAGCGTGGCCTGGATAATCTCCGCGTTGATGCCGTCGATCTTGAGATCGAGCTGAATGCCTGTTATCCCACGTCCGGTGCCGGCGATCTTGAAATCCATGTCGCCGTAGTGATCCTCATCCCCCATGATGTCAGTCATCAACACAAAGCGCTCGCCTTCCTTGACCAATCCGATCGAGATGCCCGCGACCGGATCGGTGATGGGCACCCCGGCATCCATGAGGGACAGCGTCCCGCCACAGACTGAAGCCATGCTGGAGGAGCCATTGGACTCAAGGATATCGCTGACCACGCGGATGGTGTACGGGAAGCTCTCCACATCGGGAATGACGGCTTTCAGACTGCGTTCCGCCAGGGCTCCATGGCCGATCTCGCGACGCCCCGGTCCACGAATGGGCCGACATTCGCCAACGCTAAAGGGCGGGAAGTTGTAATCAAGCATGAACTTCTTGCTGTATTCCTCGCCCAGGCCATCCACGCGTTGTTCGTCGCTGGTGGTTCCGAGCGTGGTCGTGACCAGCGCCTGCGTTTCGCCGCGCTGAAAGATGGCGGAGCCGTGGGTTCGCGGCAACACCCCCACCTCACAGGTGATGGGGCGGATCTGCTTGAGCGACCGGCCATCGATGCGTTTGCCTTCCAGCGTGAGGTCGCGCACGACCCGTTCTTCCAGATGGCTAAAGGCGGCCGAAACTTGCGCGGGAGTGTACTCGGCAGCAGCGCCCTCCCTGGGCTCAAAGTCCTTCAAGACGCGTTCCTTGAGTTCCTTGATGGCGGCGGCGCGATCGGCCTTCCCTGGAGTCTGCTTCCGTTGGCGGAACTCGTCGTAGTACTTTGCGTGAATCGTCTCGTACAACGGACTGGAAGGTACCGGAGGAATCTCCTTGGGGGGAAGCCCCATCTTGTGGCGGAGTTCCTCGATCAGTTCCACCACTAGGGCGATCTGTTTTTGCCCCGCAAGGATCGCTTCCAGCATCTGGTCTTCGGGCATCTCGCGCGCAAAGCCCTCGATCATGGTAATGGCCGAGCGTGTCCCGGAAACGACCAGGTCGAGATCGCTATCTTCGAGCTGTTGCTGGGTGGGGAAGAAGACCAGTTCGCCGTTGATGCGTCCAATGCGCGCGCTTCCCGTGGGTTGCAGGAACGGAATGGGCGAGATATGGAGCGCTGCACTGGCCCCGATCATGCACAGGATGTCTGGGTCGTTCTCGCGGTCCGCCGACAGCGTCGACGCCATCACCTGCACTTCGCGGAAATAGTTCGCCGGGAAGAGCGGCCGGATGGGACGATCGGTGAGGCGGGCAGTCAGAATTTCCTTGTTGCTCGGGCGCCCTTCCCGTTTGATGAAGCCGCCCGGAAACTTCCCCGCGGCGTAGGTCTTTTCCCGATAATCGACAGTGAGGGGAAAGAAATCGCGGCCGGAATCCTCCTCGCCCTCAACGGCAGCGACCAGTACCATGGTATCGCCGTAGCCGACGACCACCGCCCCGTGCGCTTGTTTGGCGAGTTTTCCGGTTTCGAGGAAGAGTGTTGACGATCCGAGTTGACGTTCGACGCGAAAGACCTGCACGGTTAAACCTCACAGTACCGGCAGGGAGGGTGGGCAGGAACGAACACCAGAAACATTCTCCACCCGTTCATCCCAACGGGCGGAGAATGGCTCTGGTTCTGAGAAACCGCAGGAGCGAGGCGCCAGCCGTGCCGAGCCTGGGAGAGAAGGGAACTCGCCTCGACACGAGTGGTCGCCGAGGGTTACTTACGCAGGCCTAGCTGGCCGATCACCTTCGTGTAACGACTGCGATCCTTGTTGCGAAGGTAGGCCAACAAGCCAGACCGCTTGCTGACCATCTTCAGCAGGCCACGACGGCTCGCGTGGTCTTTCTTGTGCAGCCGCATGTGCTCATGCAACTCGTTGATGCGAGCGGTGAGCAACGCGATTTGCACCTCCGGCGATCCCGTATCATTGGGATCCAACCGGAACTGGTCGATGATTTGCGTTTTGCGGTCCTTGGTAATTGCCATCTCGATCCTCTCGGTCCTATCTTTCTCCGCCTTGAGCCTTCTCCTGCCTGAACACAAAACTCTTACACACCTGTTGACAAGAAAAATCCTAGCAATCCCCAAACAGATTGCAAGAGTGAAAACACTTTTCCAGGTCTGGAGAAGCCAACGCAGGGCCGAGGCGCCCCCACCCTCTCTCGGGTGGATCCCGTACTCGACCCTCTCCCAGGAACTACTCCTCTGCCGCCGTGGCGGCTTCCTGGGCCATCGCCGTCAGAACCGCCTCCAGGACAGCGGGATCCGCCGAGGAGAGTGCCTCCTCCTCCGCACAGGACGCGCCGGTCGGGACAAATGCATACGGGGTGTTGAGCGCGCTCGCGAGAGGAACGCTGGCGCTCTGGACGGTCGGAGCAAATCCACGCTCTCCCGAGCCTGTGACGGGGATCTGTGGCAAAGGCATCGTGCCCCAGGGCGTCATCTCCGTTTCGCGCGTCCCGACCAGAAAGGCCGTCAGCACGCCACTCACTCCCAATGGGGCAGGCGTCGCCCTGGGCGAAATGCTCGGGACCGGCACTCCCTCCGTTCGGGGAGCCTGGGCAGCGATCGGTGCATCACTCGGCGGACTCTCCACCAGTCCCTGTCCGGTGACTCCGCTACCTGCCTGAATCACCATCGACCAGGATTTCAGCGTCCCGACATCGAAGCGCATCAAATCACTTACCGCGAGTTGCCAGGTGCCCCGGGCATTCTCCCCCTCGAAAGCTGTCAGCGCCCCTTCGGGACGGAACGATCCGGTAAAGGGTGCGGCCCCTGCGTTGATCCCCGTTGAGGCTTCGTCGTCGAAGATCGTATTGCTGAGGTTGTCCCCCGAACCTCCGCGCCGATTGAACAGCATCACCGTCGTCCCGGTGTCCACGTGCGTGAGAGCGAGGTACAGATCGCTATCGTAGGTGTGGGTGATGTTCACCTGGACATTCAAATCGGCGATCGTGAGATCCTGATTGATGGTGATCGTCGAGTTGGTGGTTTGATAATCGCGAATCGCCAGCGCCGTGTTGTTGCGGAAAGTGAGAGTCGGCCCGGTGACCGTGAACGACCCATGGTAGCCATCGCCTTTGATACCGTCCGCGTTTTGGTCCATGATGTTGCCGGCGGTATCCGTGATGTTGGGCCCCAGGTCGAAACTGTAGCTGCCCGGCGTGGTCTGCGTGGCGAAGGTGATGTCGAACTGCTTGTTCCCCGAACCCTGCACTGCCACCACCCCCGTCACACGGATGCTCCCTCCTGCGCCGAGGAAGTTGGTAATATCCTGCGTGGTGAAACTGTTCAGATTGATCGCCTCGCTGAAGGTCACGCGCACACTGTTCACCGAGTTCGTGCCGTTGGCGACCGCAGTGAGAACTCGTGGGCCCGTGGTGTCACCTGGGGGGGGCGTGGCGTTGACGGCCTTGTACGCATTCAACCGTCCGCTGGTCGCGACCTTCCCAGAGAGGTTGGAGAGCGTATCGACGTTGGCGAGGACCTTGCTGATAATCTCGCTGTAACTCAACGTGGGATTCTGGGCCTTGAGCAGAGCCACCACCCCCGTCACATGCGGAGTCGCCATCGAGGTGCCGCTATAATAGGCGTACTTGTTCCCTGGAATGGTGCTCAGGATGCTCACTCCGGGTGCGGCGATATCCACACTGTTTGCCCCATAGTTCGAGAAGGAAGCGAGCGTGTCCTTGCTGTCCGTGGCAGCCACGGCGATCATGTTGTCGTACCCGTAGCTGGCCGGATAACTGGGCGTGGTGTCGTTGTTGGTGCCCGCGTTCCCCGCCGCCGCGACAAAAATGTGCCCGGCATTGCGTGCATTGCTGATCGCGGTCGCCAGCGAGGAACTGTATCCCCCACCACCCCAGCTGTTATTGCTGATCGTGATCCCGTTGGCGACCGCGTAATTCAGTGCCCTGACGGCATCGCTCAGATAACCACTCCCCGAGGCGTTCAGGAACTTCAGGGCCGCCATCTGGACTTGCCAGTTCACTCCGACCACACCGGTGCCGTTGTCTCCCGTGGCGCCGATCGTCCCCGCCACGTGCGTCCCGTGCGAGTTATCGTCAAATGGATCGTTGTCGTTGTTGACGAAATCCCAGCCGACAATGTCATCGACATAGCCATTGTGGTCGTTGTCCACCCCATTGGCCCAGGTGGGGTTGTGCAGCAGATCGTAGGCGTCGATGTAGTTATTGCCGTTGAGGTCCGCCACCTTCCCGCTGTTGGCAGCGTTATTGAGATCCCAGAAGGTGATCAGGCCATCGCTATCCGCATCGACCAGATTCAACCCCGTGGGAATTTCACCCTGGTTGATCCAGATGTTTCGATAAAGATCGATATGGGTGTAATCGATTCCCGTGTCGATGATGCCGACCACCACCTTGAGGCTGCCGGTGTTGACATCCCAGGCCTGATCGGCATCGATGTCGGCGTCGGCGGTGCCTCCGGTCTGGCCGGTGTTGCGCATGCCATAGAGGTTGTTGAAGTACGTATCGTTGGGAAGGACCGCGGCATTGACCATGTAATCCGGTTCCGCGGAGAGCACGTCCGGAGAATTCTGATACTCGGCCAGGGTCTGCTCCACCGTCATCCCCGTCTGAACCTGGACCGCATGAACAGCACCAGAGACGTCGGTTACGGTGATGCGATCAGTGATCGGAGCATCGACCATCGGAGCGGTCACAGAGAGCAGGTTGCGATCTTCAAGTTGTTCCACGGTGAGCCGGGTTCGCGGGGAGCGAACCGTCGTCCCAGGCCCCCGACGACGAGTCATCTGGCGCATGTTCCAGATCCTCTCGATTCAGGTCGCTGTTATTGTATGCACCCATGACCTCCGCCGGGGACGGGGTTGGCGGAGGGAACGTTCACACGAGTTGCCAGGATCACTCCGGAGACGAGAGAGAGACTGAGGACGACCCGACATCAAAAGTCGCAGCCGCCCGGAGGATCGAGCGAAGGTCCGCTGAGCACAAAGGGCGTCCGCAAGAACCATAGGAGAAAAAAAGACACGGAGCAAGCATGAATCCGCGGTTTTTTCCCGAGATTCCTGCTCTGCTGAGAAGAGGGGGTGTCCTGCTCGTGCTGGCGCGGGCGGTCAGCCTCTGGAGCCCGTGGGATTCTCACGTTCTCTCCTGGCCGCACGCCCGCGCAGCAAATTAGCGCTTGATTTGCTTGACCGGAGCCTTGACGTTTTTGCTCGGCGCACCGTTGGCGAGTATCGGAATCGAGGTGTCGTTGATGTAGTCGAGTCTGCCCTTGGTCGTGATGCGCACCCCCAAACTGTAACGGTGCCCGGGCTTGATCAACCCCGGATCATACGGGATCGCAAAGGGAATCGGCCCCTCCTTGAGGTTCTTGATCGTCTGCATGCCGATGGTGACCGCGGGCGCATCGGCCAGCGAGACATCGAGGATTTTCACCTCGGCGATCGTCTCCCTGGCGAAGGTTGGTTTCTGCTGAAACTCAATCGTCCCGGTAACCGTTTCCTTCTTTTTCTCGTCGGCCCAGAGGGTTGCCACGCTCAGCAACACCACCGCCATCGCAGGGATGCGAATCCGCCTCAGTTGCAACATCGCCTCACCTTTCTATGCGCGCCCCGGTGGTTCCCAGGGCTTTTTCCCACTCAGCGAGCAGATCGAGCCATTCCGGTGTGGGCCGAAGTTTCAGGGCCTCCCGCAGCGAAGTTCGCGCGGCTTCTTTTTCACCCGCCTGATACTGTGCCTCAGCCAGCCCATGCAGATAAACCGGCTCGCGCCGCTGGCTGAGTTCAACCGCCCGCAGCAGATCTCCCAGAGACTCCAGGCGGCCGCGTTCGAGTCGGACTCGGCCGCGCACATACCAAGCGCGCGCCTCCCGCGGGCCAAGCTTGAGCGCCTTCTCCGCCTCGCTCAGAGCGCGCTGCAACTGGCCTTTTTGCAGTTGCAACTGAGCACGCAGGGCACGGGCGGCGGCGAGTTCCACCCCAGTGCTCAGCGACTCGTTGAGCAGCCCTTCCACCGTGCTGGCCGATTCCCCGGAGTTAAAGGCCACCTCGGCACAGAGATAACGATCAATCGCACTCTGGCAACTCGGTTGTTTCGCAGCACGGGGAGCCAGTTCTTTCAGATAGGTCTGCCGTTTCTGAAGGAGAGCCTGCGCTCCCTCGCAGAGAACCTTCAAGGTTGGTCCGGGGGCCGGCAGCGTCGCCACGCGCGCGATCGTTTTCTCCGCTCCGGTCAGATCCCCCAGTCTGAGTTGCGCGCGCAGCAACCCCGCGAGCACTTCAGGATCGTTGCCTGCGCGCGCCAGATGGGTCGCCGCCTCCTCCATCCGTCCGCGCCGCAGATCAATCAACCCCAGGATGCGGTCGGCTCCCTGCGCAGCACCCGCTGTCCGGGCACGGCGAGCGAGGGCGAGCGCAAGATCGGGGGCCTGCAGCTGCAAGGCGAAGTCGGCCGCCCGTACCAGCCCGGGCCCATTCCTGTCCACCGCGAGCACATAGCGCATCAACTGTTGCAAGGCCTCGCTGTGCTGCCTGGCGGCGAGATGTAACCGAATTAACCCCAGCAGGGGCGCCTCCGCCTTTGGATCGAGTTTCAGGGCGTCGTTGTAGGCGTCGATGGCGTCGGTCGGTTTCTTCTGCCCCTCGAAGATGCGCGCCTTCAGGACGTTCGCCTCAACCGTGTTCGTGGTCTTCGCCTCCAGCAATCCCGCCATCGTCAGGTAGAGTCGCGCCAGTTCGTACTGCTGTTGATGATAGGCGCTGCGAGCCAGTTGGAGATTGACCTGGCTCTGCATCGCCATGGTGCCCTTGCTCTGGATCGCCTTGAGCACCTCGGTCGCCTCGCGCTGCTGGCCGCGATCGGTCAACAGTGTTCCCAGCGCGAGCGCGTGCCGGGGTTCGTCGGGGAACCGCTTGATCAACTCACGCAGTTGCTTCTCTTCCTCGGCAGGATTGGGGGACATTCCGACGATCTGCTCCCAGAGCGCGCCGTCCTGGGGTCGATACTGCAGAGCGAATTGAAGCACACGTCGCGCCTCCTCGGGCTTCTCCTGCTTGCGATACAGGTTGGCCAGCGTGATGGCGTAGGCGGTGGCTTCCGGATCGAGGCGAACCAGAGCTTCCAGTTCAGGAATGTGCTTGGGGTTCTGAACCTTCTCCAGGGTGAGCCAGCCGCGATAGTTGTTCGAGACTTGCCGATGAAAATCGCGAAACTCGTCGAAATCCCTGGGCTCGATCAGCGTGCGTTCAATGCGCAGCGTGAGATCGACCTGCACCGTGCGATAGGTCTTGTCGAGCACCTTCCCCTTGCGCGTGAAGGAGCCCCAGCGCGAGGTGAAATGTTTTTCCGAGGGTGCGCCGAGAAACTCGTACCCGGGCGGCGCATGCACGATGAACCGATGCCGTGACTCGAACGGCTCCCATAACTCCATCGGTGCGGTTCGCTCGTAGCCCGGCGTGTAGCCCAGCAGATAATTCCACACATAGCTGTCCGAAACCGTTCCTTCAAGTTCGTTCGTGCCAACAAAGTGATCCGGCGTGAGATACTCAATCCGCGCCTGGACCGGACGATCAAAATCGCGGAGGGAGGCTTCCTCGATCTCCAGCCACGACAAACGCACCCGGCTGTTGCTATCCTGCAACTTGGCCGCCACCACACGTCGTCGTTCGCCCTCGGGTTCCTCATGCCACTTCTCGCGGTGCAGCAGCGCTGACAGCCCGTGATAGGTTGCCTGACGCACCGAGCGGGAACTCCCATCGACCCCCACCGTCACCTCGGTGGTTTGCTCGATCCAGTTTTCCTCGGGGGTCAGCGCAGGGGTGCGCATCAGGCGCAGCCCGCTCTCGTTGGTCACGTAACAAACGCGATCACGGTCGGAGGTCGGGAGGAAATCCCACGCCGGCAGCGGGGCCGTGGTGTCGATCCAGTGATTCTTGCCGTGGATCGTCGCCATCACCATCGCATGGGACCCCCACGGCGAGGGAACCGACTCAAGAATCTGGCCATGGTTGCGGGTGCACAGGGTGACCAGCGAGGCTTCGATCCCCGCCTGACGCAGCATCACCGCCAGCAATTGCGAGCCATCCTTGCAGTCGCCATGACGATTGCTCAGCACCGCGGCGGGACGATGCGGAGTGTAGTCATGTTTTTCGCCCGCCGAAACATAGCGGATATTGCTTCGCACCCAGTAGGTCAGGGCGCGCGCCTTCGCGACCGGATCGGTCATCCCCCGGGTCACCTCGGCGACAATCTTCTTGATCTCGGGAGTACATTCCCAGCACTCGCGCAGCAGGCGTTTCTCCCACTCGGCCACTTCCTTCCAGGTGCCAAAGGTCGAGCAAACGACCAGGGTGCGAAAATAATCCTTCGAGGGGAGATCCTCATCGCGCGGCAACAGGGTGGGGACGTTGGCCATGCTCCAGTGATAGGTCCGCGTGTCCCTGTCCTCGGTCACGGTTGGTTTGAGTTTCTTCCCTGTCGAATCGTGCGAAAAGGTTTTGTTCTTCGGGAGGCGAACGCGGAACTCATCAAGGACAACGGGATACTTGTCCGCGCCAAAGCCATAGCGGGTGAACCACTGCCCGCCATACTCGGGGTGTTTGCCGCGAAGGGTCCACTTGACCTCGTAAACATCGCCGACCTGCAGACCAGGGAACGACAGAATCACCTGCTTGGATTGATCGTAGACCAGATAATCCGTGCGCACATCGCGGACCTGAATACTCTTCGCCTCCACGGGAATGATCTGGCCATTCGGCTTGTGAATCCGCGCCTCGTTGAGGATCACTTTCTGATACGACGGGTCATAGCTGATAAAAGTGTATTCGCCCAGCGTCTCGATCGCCTTGCGCGAGTTGAGACGCGTGATATCATGCGTGATGCTCTCCACGGTGCCATCGGGTTCAATCAGGTGGTTGGTGCAGCTGTAGAGCACACAGGCGGGCGCATCGTCGAGAAATTCGGCGGGCACCTTTTTCCACTGGCCCGGATCGTAGCGATAGGGCGCGGGCTCGTGAGAGGGACCTCGTGGGACCGGGGAGTCGGCGGCCGCCAGAGAGAGAAAGGGCCCAAGCACTCCGAGAACCACGATGAGCCATCGCGACGCACTGGTTGGCCTGAGCATGCGCAATCTCCGGATAAGAGGCCAGAAACCTATTCCATTGTGTGATCCCGGCGGGGGGAACACAAGGGAGAACGCCACGGGCAACGGACCTGGCAGAGGCGCGCCCTGATGTTTATACGAGACAGAGGCGTGGAACTAACCACGGAGGTGCCGAATGAGGGAGGATCTGTCGCGCGAGGAAGTGCTCCAGCACATCGAGGAGTTCGTCACGCAACTGCTCACGGAGGCCCGGATCGAACAGCCACCGGTCGATGCCATCGCGCTGGCGCAGGGACATCTGCGCATGAGTGTCTGTCTTGATCGGCGCCAGCAACAACGCGGTCGGGCGCAGCGCGTGGCAGGCAGCCCGATGATCTTCCTGCGTCCTGAACCAACGGAGGAGCGCCATCAGTGGACGATCGCCCACGAGATCGGCGAACACTTCAAGAGCGAACTCCTCCAGCGCCTGGGCATCGAGCCGGGCCAGACCCGACCGATGATGGGCGAAGCGCTGGCGAATCTCTTCGCCGATCATCTGCTGGTGCCCACGCCATGGCTGCGGACGATGGCGGTGGAGTGTGGGTACGATCTGCTTCAGCTCAAGGCGCACTTTCGCACCGCTAGCCACGAGGTGCTTGCCTGGCGGCTGCTCGATCTGCCGGCGCCCTGCATCATCACCATCGTGGATAATGATCGCGTTCAGCGCCGCCGGAGCAACACCTGGCGCACGCGCAAGGTGCTCGAAGCCGTGGAGCGCGCTTGTCAGCAGCAGGTGCACCAGGCGAGCGAACCCCGCGTACTGCGCGCCGAGGGCTGGACCGTGCAGGGCTGGCCGATCCACCGTCCCGACTGGAAGCGCGAGATTTTGCGCAGTGTGGTCGAGTCGGAGTGAACAGGACCGCGTCTCTCACCAGCCGAGGGCGTTGCGCAGTTCGGTCAATCCGCCCTGGAGTGCGGCTTCTCGCCCTTCGTAGGTCGCGTTACTCTCCAGTCGCTTGCCATTGATGGTGTGGGTCACGCGACAGTAGAACTTGCCGCCAGCGGGCAAGGGTTCGAGCAAATACTGCGGCAACCCTGCGAAATAGGCGGTCCAGGAATGTCCATCCTTGCTGGCACGTAGTTCTCCGCCGCGCGTTTGCAACCAGTCGGGGGTGCTCACAACGGTCCTCTCTCATTCAGGCAATGGTTGCCCCTTGGTTTCCGGGGCGAAGGGCAACGCCAACAGACCAATCAGGAAGACGGCGCACATCGTCACACCGGCGTAACGGAGCGGTTCCGATTGCTGGGCAAAGACCGTCGTGGTCAAAACGCCCAGAATGGTCGGCCCCGGCACGGCCACATAGCGACCGACATTATAGCAGAACGAGGTCCCGGTGCTGCGCAGGCGCGTGGGAAAGAGTTCGGGGAAGTAGATGGCATAGCCGCCGAAGAGGGCCAGTTGGCAGAACCCCATGATCGGCACCATCCAGAAGATGTCGGCAAAATCCTTGAGATTCCAGAAGACAAACGCCGTGCTCAGCAAAGCGAGCACAAAGGAGACTGCAAACGCCGGCCGGCGTCCCGTGTAGTGCGTGACGATGCTAAACGAATACACGCCCAGGAATCCCCCCAGGTTCTGGACCACCGAGGTCATGCTCACCCAGAAGACGAGGTTGGAGCGAATGGCCTCCTCGTCCATCCCCGCGGCCACGAACCGTTTCCGCAACACCATCTGGAGCAGATCGTAACTGAAAAACCCAATCCCCCACAAACCGATCACACCCGCCGAGGCCAGAATCAGGCCGACAATCGCGCGCTGCCGCCAGCGCGGATCTCCGAAGAGTTCGGCATAGGAACCGGCCTTCTTCACCCCGCCGCTCTTGACGGCCTCCTGCCACTGTTCTGGTTCCTTGAGGCGCCGGCGAATCACAATCGCCAGCAACGCGGGGACCGCCCCCACCACGAACAACCATCGCCAGGCACTGCTCCCTTCGATCACTCCCGAGGAGGCCAGTTTCCCCATTCCCAGGTTGATCAGGGCAGCCGCGATATTGCCGATGGCCGAGAGAGCCTGGAGCAAGCCGAGCGCATAGGGGCGCGCACGGTGGGGCATCACCTCTGCCACCAGAGCAACCCCAACCGCAAACTCTCCCCCCACTCCCAGGCCGGTCAAAAAGCGATAAAAGGCGAAATCATAAAAGCTGACACTCAGCGCACTCAGCCCTGTGCAGAGCGAGTACATGAGAATGGTCAGCAACATGGTCTTGGCTCGCCCAAGCCGATCTCCGAGGACGCCAAAGATCAGCCCCCCTGTCGCCCACCCCAGCAAAAACCACGAGGTCGCATACCCCGAGTATTCGGTGACATCCTGGCCTGGCTTGAGCAGATCGCGCATGGCGGGAACGCGCGCCATCAGAAAGAGCTGCTGATCCATGCAGTCGGCCAGCCAGCCCAGGGCGGCAACAATCAGCACAAACCAGTGATAACCGGTCAGTTCACGCCACCAGGGGAGATCACTTGTCCGGACCGAGGAGGATTCTTGCAGATCAACGTGATGCATGGCAGCTCGGTGCTCGCATTCCACGGGATAGACGGATCCAGGCTTCTCATGGTATAGCCTCTCGCTGCGCTCCATGCCAGCAATTCCGCCTGTTTTCTTCTTTTCGTACAATGGGGTGATACTGTTCCAGGGATCTTGCGGGAGAGAGCGCATGAGCGGGAGCGCACGGATCGGCTTTCTGGGTGCTGGCAAGATGGCCTCGGCCCTGGCGCGCGGGTGGTTGCGCGCCGGGTTGATTACCCGGGAGCATCTGCTCGCCAGCGACCCCTTCGCCCCGATTCGCGCCGCCTTCAGCGCGGAAACCGAGGTGCACTGTGTCGCCGAGAATTGCGAGGTGGTCGCTGCCAGCGAGGTGCTCATCCTCGCCGTCAAACCGCAAGTGATGCCCGCCCTGCTCGTGGAGATTGCCCCCGCCTTGCAGGCGCGCCATCTTCTTATCTCGATTGCGGCTGGCATCTCCCTGCGCCAGCTGCGCGAGGGCACCACCCCCACGGCACGCATCATTCGCGTGATGCCCAATACCCCTTGCCTGGTGGGAGCCAGTGCCTCCGGGTTCACCGCGGCTCCCACGGCGACCGCCGACGATGTCGCCCTGGTGGAACGCCTTCTCAACGCGGTCGGCAAAGCCTACCAGGTTCCTGAATCCTTGCTCGACGCGATCACGGGATTATCCGGGAGCGGCCCTGCCTTTGTGGCGGTCATCATCGAGGCGCTGGCCGATGGCGGAGTGCGCGTGGGTCTGCCGCGCGAAGTGGCGCAGACGCTCGCCGCCCAGACTGTCCTTGGCACGGCAAAGATGATTCTCGATGCGGGCATTCATCCTGCCCTTCTCAAGGAGATGGTCAGCAGTCCGGGCGGCACCACCATTGCCGGGCTGCACGCCCTGGAACGGGGCGGGGTGCGCGCGGCCTTGATGGACACTGTCGAGGCCGCCACGCGCCGCGCGCGCGAACTGGGAGGATCCTCATGAGTTCCGCGCCGCGCCGTGAGGTGCTCTCCCTGCTCCAGGCTTGCAAAACCGATCCCGACGACGACACCCCTCGGTTGATCCTCGCCGATTGGCTGGAAGAACATGGCGATCCGCGTGGGCTCTTTGTCCGATCCCAATGCCAACTCGCCGAGTTGTCGCCCTTCGATCCTGCCCGCCGCGAACTTGAAGACCAGATCCACCATCTGCTCCAGTTGCACCAGGACGAGTGGCTCGACGACCTGCGCCAGCAAGGAGAACACGCCTACCATCGTGGGCTGTTACGCCTGCGCATGAGCAAGTTTCGCTTTGCCAGTGCACCGCTCCAGGCACTCGAAGGCACCGAGACCTGGGCCTGGGTCGAGACTCTGCGTCTGGAAGGAGGGCTGCGCGTCAACCTGGGGCGCTTTCTTAACTCGCCTCTCGTCGACACCCTGGCCACCCTCGATCTGTCCTACAACACGCTGGGGCCAACCGAGGCAACGCAGCTGGCGCGCATCTCGCATTTGAGCCATCTCTCGGCGTTGCATCTGAACGAGAACCGACTCGGTCCCGAGGGAGCTCAGTCTCTGGCCGCCTCGCCCTATTTGCTCCGGCTGCGCTCCCTGGAACTGGGCGGCAATCGCATCGGCGACCCGGGGCTGGCGGCGCTGATGGCCTCCCCTGCCCTGGTCTCGCTTGGCACCCTCGACCTCTATTCCTGCAATTTGACCGTGCAGGGGATTGAGGCGTTGATTGCCTCGCCACGCAGTGAACACCTGACTCGCCTGATCCTGCGTTACAACACCCTCGGCAGTGTTGGCGCGGTGGCCCTCGTTGCCTCGCCGCGGATGAAGCATCTGAAACATCTTGATCTATTCAGCACCCACACCGAAGATGCCGGCTTGATCGCCCTGGCGAACTCTCCCGCGATGGGACAGCTGGAAACGCTTGATCTTTCCAAGAACGAACTCACCACACGAGGCATCGAGGCGCTGGCGGCTTCAACAAGTGTACCGCGCCTGCGTGAATTGCGGTTATTCTGGAATCATCTGGGGTCGGCGGGCGCGGAACGCCTGGCGAACGCGCCCTGGCTCGCCTCGTTGCGTGCGCTCGATCTCAGCCACAACGGAGTGGGGACCGCAGGCATCCAGGCACTGGCCCACGCCCCGGGCCTGGCGAATCTGCGCTCGCTTGATATCAGCTACAATGTGATCGAGACAGCTGGAGTCACCGCCTTGATGGAATCCCCCGCCCTGCAGGGGTTGCATGAATTAAACTTGAATGCCTGCCAGGTAGGAGGCTCTGGCCTGCTGCCCCTGGTTGGCGAAATCCCTGCGTTGCCGCATCTGGTTCGACTCGATGTGCGCAACAATACTGGCCTGCCTCGCCCGCTCCTCAAACAGCTGGCCGATCGGTTTGGCGAGGGGTTAATCCTTACCTGAGCGCGTTCTCATGGGGAGAGCACGCCACGCACGATGAGTCTTTACGAGATCTGCTGGATGACAACCACTCTGGTTACTGGCGGGGCTGGGTTTATTGGCTCACACCTGGTGGAGCAACTCCTCGCCGAGGGACATCAGGTCCGCGTGCTCGACGATCTTTCCACGGGGCGAGCGGAGAACCTCGCCGCGGTTCAGTCGCGCATCGAGTTCCTTCAGGGAAGCCTCACCGACCGCGTCTGTGTCCAGAAAGCCGTCTCCGGCGTGGAATGGATCTTTCACCTGGGAGCACTTCCCTCGGTCGCGCGCAGCGTGGAAGCGCCCCTCCCCACGCACGAGGTGTGTGCCACCGGTACGCTCAACGTGCTCGATGCCGCCCGGAGTAACGGGGTGAAACGGCTGATCTATGCCGCGAGCAGCAGCGCCTATGGCGGATTACCCGGGGAACGGCGCCGTGAGGAGGACCCGGTTGCTCCCCTGTCGCCTTACGCGGCGGCCAAGCTCGCGGGAGAGTTCTACTGCCAGTGTTTCGGTTCGGCGTTTGGGCTGGAGACAGTGCGCTTACGTTTCTTCAACGTCTTTGGTCCGCGCCAGCGCGCGGATAGCCCCTATTCGGGAGTGGTCCCGCTCTTCATCGCCACCCTGCTCGATGGACGCGTCCCCACCATTCATGGCGACGGCCTGCAATCGCGGGATTTCACCTATGTCGCCAATGTGGTGCACGCCCTGCTTCGGGCCGCGGTTTCGCCTGGTGTGGCCGGCAAGGTGTACAATATCGGTCACGGCAGCAGCACCAGCGTGCTCGATCTGTGCCGGCTCATTCAGCGCATTCTCGGCGTGCAGGTCGAGCCGCTGCACACCAGCGCGCGCCCCGGGGACGCTCGGCACTCCCTGGCAGATATCACGCACACCCGCCAGGATCTCGGCTACAATCCGCCGGTTGGCCTGGAGGAGGGCTTGCGCCTCACCGTCGAGGCACTGCGCGCCAGTGGAAGATGACACGGCGTGCTTTCTGGGTTGGACTGGTCACTTGAACCGCTTCTGCAGCGTTTTGATTTCCTCCCAGGACAGGTACAGTCCGCCCACCGCACGTTTGAACACCCGCGCCTATTTCTCCTTGCCATGGCCTTTGCGACCAAGATAGTGGCAGGCCTCGTGACCCAGCCTGAGTTCAGGAACGAACCTTGTCCACGGGCTTGGCGAGCCCGAGCGCCCAGACAAAGCCGCGCCACAGACGCCCGCCAACGCGCCGCAGCCAGTCTGTCTCGGGGTTGATCGGCGGCGGCTGGCAGTTCACCAGATTCGGCCGGAAGGTGAGGAGGGTAAGGAAGGGGAGATACCACACCACATAGACTCCCCCTTCGCGCGCATACCAGAACTGGGTGCCGATCAGAGTGGCCGCCGAAAGGGCCAGGACATGGGCCAGATTCTTCGGCATCGGCCAGATGGCAGTCATCAACACCAGGGCCAGGTAGGCCACGAAGATCGGCAGGCGATAGGCCCAGTGCAACCCCGTCCAGAAGCCCGGGGTGTCCTGGGTTACCTCGAACCACGGATGCCAGTCGCGGATATCCGCCGGCATGGCGGTGAACAGGTTCAACGGCCAGTCGCCTTGCACCCAGGCCAGGAGGCCGACAAAACCGATGCACAGCATGATTCCCAGGAAAAACGCGGCGGCGAAACGGCCCAGGCCGCGCCGCCAGTAGAAACTCCCCCAGACCGGGAGCACCAGGAGAGGGAAATACACGCTCCCGGCAGCCAGCCCCAGCACCAGCCCCGCCACCATCGGAAATCGATAGGCCGCGACCGCCCAGATCAGGAGCGCCATCGGCCAGATGTGATACCACTGTGTCACATACAGGGTGGTGTAAGGCAAGAGCAAATAGAAGGTCGCGGCCGCCATCCCCGCATGGATATCCTGAAAGTGCCGCCAGCCGATGCACACCAGGCCGATCACAATTGCCAGGTGACAGCTAACCGCCAGGATCCGCTGGACCCACAGACTGGCATCGTTGCCGACATCCAGATTCTGGGCATCAGAGAGCTGTTTTATCCCTTGAGTTCCCTGTCGCGAAACCTGGTTCAGCACGGGCGAGGCGGGGGCATCGCTCGCAAAGGGGGTGGGGGTGGGGCGCACGGCCAGCAGCACCAGGCTGAGAAAGAGCGTCCCGGCCAGCCACGCCAGCCCTCCCAGGCTCAGATTGGGCTCCAGAGCGGGGCGCTGCACCAGCGTCAAATCCACCAGACAGCGCAGCACAAAATACCCCGAGGCGCACAGCAGCCAGATATACGCCCCGCGATTCTGCCCCTGCGCTTCGACCACCAGCAACAAGCCCGGGACGAGCAGGAACAGGCTGAGCACGTCCCAGTTTCGGATGCTGAGCAGACGCGAAAATTTGAAAAAAAGAGCAACCGCCAGCAGAAAGGAGAAATAGAACCACGTCGTCGCGTTGGGAAAGGCGAACTCCAGAAAGATCGAAGCTGGCACAGTCATGGCAAGATCCCATCCACCGCCGAATCGCTCAGGTCGCCTGGCCAGGCGCGGACACTGGCCTGCAGCACAAAAGGGCAAGAGGCGCTGGCCACGTTCCTGGCTGCGCAGACGCCTCGTCGCTGCTCACGCTCCTGCATCCGTTCGGTCGATGGCCGTCATTATACCAGATCGCAACGGGCGCGCTCAGTAAGTAGCGCGCCCCCCGCTAATGTCGTAACACTGGGCCGTGGTAAAGCTGGCCTCGGCGCTCGCCAGGTAGTGGACCAGGGCGGCCACTTCTTCCGGCTTCCCCACCCGGCCCATGGGAATGCGCGATACCATGTAATCGATGGTACTCTGCGGCAACCCTTCCAGGATTGGCGTGGCGATCACCGCCGGGGAGAGCGCGTTCACGGTGATATCGCCCTGACCAACCACTTCCTTGGCGGTCGATTTGGTCAGGGCGATCACTGCCGCCTTGCTCGCCGAGTACGGCCCCAGGGTGGGATTGCCTTCCTTCCCGGCAATGGAGGCGATGTTGACGATGCGCCCGTACCGGCGCTGGATCATCCCCGGTAAAACCGCCCGGCACCAGAGAAACGGCCCAATCACATTGACTGCCAGCACCGTTTCGTAATCCGCCTTGTTCAGCTCCCAGCACCGCGCCGCCTTCCCGGTAATCCCGGCGTTGTTCACCAGGATCGCCACGGGGCCCAGCGTGCTTTCGATCGCTCCGAGCGCCCGGGTGATATCCTCCTCAGAGGTCACATCGCCCTGAACGGCCAGGCCGTTCAACTCACGTGCCAGGGTCGTCGCTGGTTCGGCTTCGCGGTCAAAGAGCGCCACACGGGCTCCGGCGGCGTGCAAGCGCCGGGCGATCGCCGCCCCAATCCCCTGTCCTCCGCCGGTCACCACGGCGACCTTGCCATCCAGGCGAAAGAAGGCTGCTGTCTCGGCCACAGTACGCTCTCCTGCTTCGATAATCACGCTTGGTCGTTGGCTTGCTCGCCATCAGAACGACCATTGTACGGGGGGTGCCAGTCCTGTCCACACGCCCCTGCTTTCCATGGCGCGGGCGACTTGCTATTCTGGCTAGAGTATTGATCCTTGAGCGCGGAACCTCTCCACTGAAAGAAGAAGCCGCCGATGTCTTTAGATCCCTATGCATTCTGTTCCTGTGGCAGCGGCAAAAAATTCAAATGGTGCTGCCAGAATATCTACGGCGACATTCGGCATGCCTTCCAGCAGGACGAGGAAGGGCAGCACGAAGTCGCCCTTAAACGCATGGAAGCGCTCACCCAGCAGCACGCGACCAACCCGGAAGTTTGGGGCCGCTACGCCGAACTGCTCTACAAGAATGGCCGCGCCGAAGAGGCCGAGGCCACGCTGGAAAAAGCCTTTGAGATCAACCCGAACTATCCCTACGGTCTGCTCCTGCAAGCGCAGTTTCGCTATCACGAGGGCGAACACACCGGTGCGCTCCTTCTCGCACGCCGGGCGGCGGAAGCCTACCATCCCTCCGCGCTCGATTTCCTCGCACTGGTCTATGGGATGATCTTCGAGTTGGAGATGGGTCGCCACAACCCCGTCGCGGCTCGATCGGCTCTCTCCATCATGATCCACTGCCAGCCGGGCGAAGCGCAGTTCCGCGAAAGCATGGAGGGGCTCTTTGGCTCCGCGAGCCGCTTACCCGAATGCGCGCGACACGAGTACACCTTCCTCAGTCCCTCGGCCAGCATCGATCCTGTGCGCCGCCAGGCCTGGGACCAGGTGCTTGGCGATGGGCTTACTCCCCGACTGGGAGCGCTGGCGGAGGCATTCACCACCCTCACCCAGCAAGATGAGAACGACGCGGCTGCCTGGTTCAACCTCGGGTTGGTCCAGGGTTGGCTCGGGCAGAACCAGAAAGCGATCGAGAGCCTGGAGCGTTATCTGGCCCTGGAAACAGACGACGCTCGTGCCAGCCGCGCCGCCGCCCTGAGCGAGGTTCTCCGCTGTGGCGAGGGGATGGAAGATCTCTCGGATTATCGCGAATTTCGGGTGGAATATCAGATCCGCGATCCGCAGGTTCTCCTCGCCACACTCCAGGACATGGCGAACAATCAACGGCTTGTCCAGGTGCCGACGCAACAGGAGGGCACCCTGGCCGCGATGATCTTCCAGCCCACAACCTCCGGGGTGCTGACCGCTGGAGCCACTGGGCCGCGCCTTGCCTGCCTGGCCGGATATCTTCTGATCTTCGGGGCACAGATGCGCCTGTGGAGTCCTCTTCAGGACGCTCTGAACCAGCTCCGCCAGGAGTTCTCCGAGCGCGTCGCCCTGGGGATCCATCAGGTCCACGAAAGCATCAGCCACATTCAGTTTGCCGATGTACTCGCTCCAGCGCTCTCTCTCCCGGTTGGCGAGAATCCGGCCGAGGGAACCAAACGCGTCCTGGAACACGCCAAACATTACCTCGAAGATACCTGGGTGCATCGGCCGTTGCGCTCCCTGGGCGGCCTGACTCCCACCGATGCCGCCACTCAGCCCGGCGCCCGGCGCAAACTGCTTGGCCTGATTCAGTTCATGCAGGATTGCTCGGCACTGGGAATCATCAAGGAATACAACTTCGATCAGTTGCGCGCTCGGCTTGGACTTGCTCCCGGAGCACAGCCCGCCCCAAGCGCGGTGGCCGCCTCCGCACCCGGCGCCGCCCTCGACGTCGAGAGCCTCGATGCGGCAGGGTTGGCCGCGCTCAACTGTGATACCCTCTCCGAGGAGCAACTCGAACGCGCCTACCAGTCCGCCCTTCGCCTGAACGCCGAGGAGGTCAGCGACCGCTTCGCGCAGGCCTTGCTGGCGCGCCCGCCTCAGCAGGATCGTCCCGATCGTTTCCCGTTTATCAACGCGCTCATCCAGCGCGCCTTGCAACAGGGCAAACACGACGAGGCGATCCATCTCGTCAACGAGGGGACCCGTCTCGATTGTGAGCACAACCAGGGGCACCGCCGCAACGACTACGAATTGCGACGCGGGCAGATTCATGTCCGCCGGGGGGAGCCGGAGGAAGCGTACAACGTCTTCACCAGCCTCATTCAGCGAGTGCCCGACAATCTGAAATTCCGAGGAAGTGCTCTGGAAGGGTTGCTCTCGCTCAAACAGGGGGGGCGCGCCGTGCAACTTGGCGAGGAATCGCTGAAGGTCGCTCGGCAGCAGCAAAACCGTGATGCCGAGCAACACTTCATGGAATTGATCGCAGCAGCCCGCAAACTGCCGCAATGAACGGGCGCCGGCCAGGCGCGCGCTCCTGTGCGCCCCGCCGGCCCCGCCTTTCGACTCACTTGTCCATCTGCAGCAGCCAGATGTTGCGATACTGCACCGGATTGCCATGATCCTGCAGCAGGATGGGCCCCGGTGTCGAAGGATCACTCGCGATCCCCGACGTCGTTACATCCACGTTGATCTTCGCCTTGTCGTGGATTTTCACCCCGTTGTGCAGGACCGTCATCATCGCGGGGGTCACTTTCTTGCCATTCGCAAACGTGGGCGCCCAGAACTCGATGTCGTAGCTCTGCCACACCGTCGGCGCCTTGCAGGCGTTCACCAGCGGAGCGGCCACCCCATAGATGGCACCGCAATCGTTCTTCTGGCTTTTCAAGCCGTAGCTATCCAGCACCTGCACTTCATAACGTCCTTGCAGATAAACGCCGCTATTGCCGCGCCCTTGCCCCTTGTCCCCCGGCTTGTAGGGAACGCGGAACTCCACATGGAGCTTGAAGTGCCCCGCAAACTTCTCCCTGGTGATAATGTCACCCTGTCGTGCCTCCATCGCCTTGCCGCCGCCTTTCAACTCCACCAGCTTCCAGGGCGCGGGCGATTTGCCATCACGCTTGACCCATTGATCCAGATTCTTGCCATCGAAGAGGACCAACGCCTTGGCGGGGGCTAGGGTACTGATCACGTCCTCCTTGTCCTGGGGACGAGCCACCTTGAAATCGCCCAGGGGGCCATAGGAGTCGGGGGTATCCGCCGCGAGCAGGGTGGTGGTCACCAGTGCGGCAACAAGCAGTCCGAGCGGACGACGCATGACGATTTCCTCCGAGAGGTTACGGGGGTGGAACACGGGCAGGTAGAGATGATGATAACGCGGATTAACGCGGCTGGCCATCAAGAAGAATCGCGGGGGAAACCGCCAAGCAAGGGCTTGTCTCCCGAGCCAGTTGTGCGATAATCGCGGATGAGGAGGTTCGCTCGCAAGCGCCAGTTTCTGCAAGTCTCACTCGCATCTCTGCGCGAGTGGCGTTCGCGGGCTTCGGGGAACCTTCAGGCGGAGACGTAGACGTGCCCGAACAGAATCGGATTCTTCAGTCAATTCTGGAGAGCATGGGCGATGGGCTAATCGTGGCGGATCGGCAGGGGCGTTTCCTCCTGTTCAACCCAGCTGCGGAGCGCATTCTCGGGATGGGTTCGCGCGCGCTCCCCCCCGAGGAATGGTCCAAAGCCTATGGCGTGTTCTACCCCGATAAAACCACCCCTTTTCCCCCCGAGCAATTACCCCTGGTGCGCGCCATCCGCGGCGAATCCAGCAACCAGGTGGAGTTGTACATCCGCAACCCCAATCTCAGCAGTGGCGTCTTTATCAGTGTCACCGGCTGCCCCTTGCTCAGCCCGACCGGCGAACCCGAGGGCGGGGTGATCGTCCTGCGCGACATCACCGAAGCGAAGCGCACCGAGGAACGCCTCCTGCACAGCCGCTACCTGCTGCAAACGCTGATGGATCAACTTCCCGATCCAATCTACTTCAAGGATCGGCAAAGTCGCTTTATTCGCATCAACAAGGCGCTCGCAGCCCGCTTTCATCTCACCGATCCCTTCGAAGCGCTCGGGAAGACCGATTTTCATTTCTTCACCGAGGAACACGCCCGCCAGAGTTTCGAGGACGAGCAGGAGGTGGTGCGCACCGGCAAGCCCATCATCGGCAAGGAAGAAAAGGAAACCTGGCCCGATGGCCACATCACCTGGGTGGCCAGCACCAAGATGGCCCTCAAGGACGAACATGGCACAATCATCGGCAGTTTCGGGATCTCACGCGACATCACCGCCCGAAAAGTGGCCGAAGCGGAGATTATCAAGCTCTCGCGCGCCGTCGAACAAACTGCCGATGGGGTTTTTATCACCGATTGTGCCGGCGTCATCCAGTACGTCAACCCGGCCTTCCTGGAAATGACCGGCTACACGCGGGAGGAGGTGATCGGTCAAACACCGCGCCTGCTGAAATCGGGGATGCACGAACCCGGGTTTTATAGCCATCTCTGGCATACGATTCTCAGCGGTCAGACCTATCGCGGCGTCCTGATGAATCGCAAGAAAAATGGCGAGGTTTACTACGCCGACGATACCATCACCCCCCTCAAGGACGATCGCGGTTGCATCACGCATTTTGTGACCACCTGCAAGGACATCACCGAGCAGAAACAATTTGAAGAGGAGTTGCACAAAACTCGCGAGCGCTTTGCTCTGGCGGTCGAGGGGTCACGCGATGGTTTGTGGGACTGGGATCTCACGACCAACGAGGTCTATTACTCCCCGCGCTGGAAATCGATGCTGGGCTACGAGGATTACGAGCTGGCGTCGCGTTACCAGGTCTGGGTCGAACTCCTCCATCCAGACGACCACGACCGCGCCCTGGCCACAGTGCAGGCCTATGTCGATGGCGTCCTTCCCGAGTACGAACTGGAGCACCGCCTGCGTCATCGCGATGGCTCCTATCGCTGGATCCTGTCGCGCGGCGTGGCCTTTCGCGATGGCGAGGGGCGTCCCTACCGCATGGCCGGTTCCCACACCGACATCACCGAGCGCAAACGGGCGGAGGAACAACTCCGCCAGGCGATGGCAGCAGCCGAGGCGGCCAACCGCGCCAAGAGCCAATTCCTCGCCAACGTCAGCCATGAAATCCGCACCCCAATGAATGGCATCCTGGGGATGACCTCGCTCGCCCTGGACACCGCGCTCACCCCCGAACAACGCGATTATTTGCAGATGGTCAAGTCGAGCGCCGATGCCCTGCTCACGGTCATCAACGACGTCCTCGACTTCTCCAAGATTGAGGCGGGGAAGCTCGATATCGACTCCGAGGAGTTTTACCTGCGCGATCTCGTTGGCGACATCATGCGCTCGCTGGCCTTGCGTGCTCACTCCAAGGGGTTGGAACTGGCCTGGAACGTCGCCACCGATGTGCCCGACTCCTTGCTGGGCGATGCCGCTCGGGTACGCCAGGTGCTGGTCAACCTGGTCGGCAATGCCATCAAATTCACCGATCGGGGCGAGGTGGTGCTGTCCATCCATCGCCTGAGTGCCGTCGAGGCTGGCGCTGGCGCCTCGCCCTGCGTCACCGAAAGCGCGGCCAACGCCTGGTTGCAATTCGATGTGCACGACACCGGCATTGGCATTCCGCGCGACAAGCAGAAAGATGTGTTCGCGCCGTTTGTGCAGGTGGATGGCTCCATGAGCCGGCGCTTTGGCGGAACGGGCCTGGGGCTGTCGATCTCGGCGCGTCTCGTCGAGGCGATGGGCGGGCGCATCTGGCTGGAAAGCCAGGTGGGCAAGGGGACCACCTTCTCGTTCACCATGCCCTTCCCCCTGGGCAGTGGAACACGCCCCGAGGAGACGCCGGCCGTTCCGCTCCAGGGGATCTCCGTGCTCGTGGTCGACGACAACGCGACCAATCGCCGTTTCCTCAACGATCGCTTGCGGAACTGGGGGATGTATGTCACCACCGCCGAAAGCGGGGCCAGCGCCATCCGTTTGCTCCGCGAGGCGGCCGCGCGCGGGGATGGGTTCCCTCTCGTCATGCTCGACGGCATGATGCCCGAAATGAATGGCTTTGAGCTGGCGGAGGAGATCAAGAAACATCCCGAGCTTGGTGCGGCCACCATCATGATGCTCACCAGCGCCGATCGCCAGGGAGACAGCAATCGGTGCCGCGACCTGGGAATCTCTGCCTACCTCATCAAACCGTTCACCTCCTCGGATCTACTCGACGCCATTACCAGCAGCCTGAATTCGCGCGAAGAGGCAGTGGTCCAGCACATGCGCATTGAACCCACCTCGCTTCCGCCCGCTGCGACAACCCCGTTGCGCTCGTTGCATGTGCTGGTCGCCGAGGATGTTCCCATCAACCAGCGGCTCGCCATGCGACTGCTGGAAAATCAGGGCCACAGCGTGGTTCTCGCTCAAAACGGCCGCGAAGCCGTGGATCGGTGGCAAGAGGAAACCTTCGATGTGATCCTGATGGATGTCCAGATGCCGTGCATGGATGGCTTCCTGGCTACCAAGACCATTCGTGAACTGGAACGGGGAAAAGGGCGCCACACACCGATTCTGGCCATGACTGCCCACGCGATGAAGGGCGATCGCGAACGCTGTCTGGAGATGGGCATGGACGGTTATATCTCCAAGCCGATCGTGGCCGCCGAACTCTGGCAAGCCATCGCGGAGATCGTCCCGCAGGCCGCGCCCCGTTCGATCCCTCTACCCACCGCCGCTCCGACGAATGGCACCGAGGAACATGCCCGCTCCTGCGAGAAAGAAGCCCCGGTGCCGACGGAGAAACACACCGCTGGCTCCGCTGCAAATGGGGTGGAATCCTCCCCTCGGCCCCGCAAGCCCGAAGCTGTGCCGCCCCCGGACGAGGAAGCGGTTGTGATCGACCGGCAAAAAGCAATGGCAACGGTGGGAGGCGATCGCGAGTTGCTGTGCTCACTGGTCACCTTGTTTCGTGCCGAGTCGCCGCGGATGCAGACCCAGCTCCGCCAGGCGCTCGCCAGTCGCGATCCCGGGCAGGTACGTCGCGTGGCCCACACCATCAAGGGCGCGGTGGGCAATCTCGGCGCCTGTCGCGCCATGGAACGCGCTCAGGCGCTGGAATTGCTCGGCAAAAATGGCGACCTCAGTCGCGCGGACGAGGCGATGGCCGCCCTGCAAACCGCCCTCGCCGAGGTGGAAGCCGCCCTGGATACTCTCGCGCGCGACCCCTGAACTGGCAAAACGCGCGTGCGGAGCAACTTTTTCCTTGCACCGCCACTCTTCGGGCGTTTCCTTGGAAACTCCCGGGACGATGGGAGTTGTTTGCCGTGAGGGGTCTCGGGAGAGCCCCGCGTTGCCTCCGCACCGGGCACTGCCCTGCGAACTCGATGCCGTTCGCCCCGACACCAAGGAGATCTGCCATGACCGTTGCGCCCTCCCCCTCCCTCCAGACCAGCGACACCGCCTCCGAGCGACCCCGCGAACCGATGGTCCTCATCGTCGATGATTCACCGATGGATCGTTTGCTCGCTGGTTCGCTGATCACCAATCTCGGAGGCTGGAAGGTGGGCTATGCCGAACAGGGCAAGGAGGCGCTGGAGTTGCTCGCCCGCGAGATTTTCGATCTGGTCCTCACCGACTTGCAGATGCCCGAGATGGATGGCCTGGAACTGGTGCAGCTCATCCGCAGCAAACATCCCATGGTTCCGGTGATCCTGATGACCGGGCATGGGAGTGAGGAGATCGCCATCCAGGCGCTGAAACGCGGCGCTGCCAGTTATGTCCCGAAAAAGAGCCTGGCCCGCGACCTGGCCGATACCCTGGACCAGGTGATGATCGCCGCTCGCGCGGACCGCGATCAGCGCCGTTTGCGCGATTACCAGACTCATCTGGAAATGCATTTTGTCCTGGAGAACGACCCGACCCTGATCCCGCCCCTGGTCGGGCAGATGGAAGAATGTGTGACGCGCATGCAATTGTGCGAGGCCAGCGGACTGGTCCTCCTGGGAGTTGCCCTGCATGAGGCACTCACCAACGCCATCTTTCACGGTAACCTCGAACTCACCAGCGGGCTGAAAGAATCCGACGAGACCACCTATTATCAGCTGGCCGACGAACGGCGCAAACAGAGTCCATGGAGTGATCGTCGCGTTTATCTCTCTGTCCGCCTTTCACGCTTTGAGGCGGTCTTCACCATCCGTGATGAAGGACTCGGCTTTGACCCTTCCACCCTCCCCGATCCGACCGACCCGCGCAATCTGGAGCGCGTCAGCGGGCGCGGCCTGTTGCTCATCCGCACCTTCATGGACGAGGTGGAACATAACGAGACGGGTACCCAGATCACCATGATCAAGCGCCGCTATCGGTAGCGAGATTGGCCCCAGCCCGAGAGGGTTCTGCCTTGTATCACAGTATTCATTCGCTTCTGATGGCGGTTCCCGAGGTGCGCTCGGCAGCTCTCCCCTACCATCAACTGGGGTTGCGGGTGGTTCTCGATCCCGTGGCCAAGGGATCGCCCACCGGCATGATCTGCCTGGGAGGCCAGAAGAACCTTCTCCTCGTGCAATTGATGGATCAGGCGTCGTTGCCGCCCGAACATCCGCTCACCACTCCCTTGCACGATGCGCTCTCCGCCTCACGAGTCCTGTTCGCGGTTGTCCTGCGCGTTCACGACCTGGAAAGCACCCTCCGCCGACTGGTTGCCAAGGGCGTCTCAGCGGTCGCCCACACCTTGCTGATCGAGGATGGCAGCAAACTTACGGACATCGCCTGGCTCCCTCTCCAGGCCCGGGCCGGAACCGACCTGGTCCTGGTGCAGCCCGTTGCCACCATGGAACAACAGCACAGCGCTGCGCAGCAATTTGGGGGGCTCAACCACACCTTCCCGGTGCGCCGCCTCGATCATCTCGCTGCCGTCACTCACGATCTGGAAGCCACCACGCGGTTCTGGGTGGAAGTGCTGGGCATTCCGCTTGCTGGCGAGGTGACCACCTCCACCATGATTATTCGCCAATTCACAATTGGGGATGCCAAGATGGAGTTACTTGGTCCCGCCGGACCGACCAGCCCCATCTGGCAGCGCCAGCCTGGACTGGTAAGCCTCGCCTCGTGGGAAGTCGCCGACCTCGCCGCCACCGTGGACCAGGTTCGCCAGGCCGGGCTGAGTGTTTCCGAGCCGTCCACCGGCGTGCTTCCTGGTACGCGCATCGCCCTCATCCCTGCCACACAGCTCTCCGGCGTGGCCATGCAACTGCTGGAGTACGTCTGAGCGCTCAATACTGCAGGACGGTCTGCAAGAATCCCGCCACCTGGGGATCAACGGTGCCGTCTTTCTTGTTATAAAGCGCCTTGAATCCCGACGCCGGAATGAGTGTCGATGCGCCCAGCGTAAACGCGATGTTGTTACTCGCCAGGGGGCGATATTCAAATCCCATGCTTAGATCGGTGCCGATGGTATTATCCAGATTGCCATCGAAGAGAAACACCTCCAGCGGACGTGTCTTTTCAAACCATAGCAAATTGCAGTTGTTGATCATCTTCAGGCGCGGAGTGAGATCGAAATCGACCCCAAAGTTAACCAGCCACAGCCCCGGGTTGACAAAGTTCGATTGTCCCTGAATCTTGCTCGAACGCAGGTTGGGAATCAGACTTTCACGTTGCGTCAGGTTGATGGCGAACAGACCAATCCCTTGGCGCTGCCAGTAGCTAAACCCACCGCCCGCAAAGTTCGGGTTATCGAAGATGGTGTCGAACCCGGTCGCGTGCTTGTTGTTGGGATCGGAATCTCCCGAGGACCAGAAGAGCGAGGTACGGAACCGCGCCCAGTCACGATCGTAGGACAATTCGACCGCCGCCATCGCCGCACTGATATCCTGGCTCCGATTCCCAATCGGGTTCAGGCTATCGCGACCAAGCGCATAATAGAACTGCGAGGTGAGATTGTACCGACCAATGTGCCCATCCGCTCCCAGGCCGAAATAGACCACATCGATCTGGTGCGGTTGAAACACCCCTGCGTTGTCCGGGCGAATCCGGAAACTGTTGGTGTCAAATCGGCGCGTATCATGATCGTTATTGTACACCACACTCCCCGTGATCGTCAGACCCGGAAAGATAAAATCCTGATGGTAGAAGTTGGCAAAGAAGATATTCTGCCCGCGGTCGTCCATCGTGTTCAGGCCCGAGTTAGTATCCTTCTCCGCCTGACGAAAATAGGCCAGGTTGAACTGATCTCGATTGCCGTTGAGATTCCCAAACAAACGAACGGCGCGATTGGTATCGCTGAAGAGGAAACCCTTGAAATCGTTGTTAAAAAACTGCGACCCAATGCGCACAGAAAGCGTATCGTAGTCCGGGCTCAGATCGGCGAGTTTCCCTTCGATGAAGTATTCCTCCAGAGCCAAGAAGCTCCGTTGCCGCTGTGTCCCCTTGGCCACATTGGGATTCACAAAGGCCAGCTCATTCACATTGATCGTGTTGATGTTGATAACCGGAGTAACCTTGATGCGCCAGTCCGGTTGTTTGAACGAGGCATCTCCATGAAACAGATCAAACGAGGTGCGTAAAAAATAAGTGGAGAACAATTGATTGGGAATCCCAAAGAACTCCGACTGAAACGGTCGTGCCGTGCTTTCAAACGCCGAGGTCCCAATTGGTGTTTGCCTTCCATCCGCCAGAGAGATCAACGTGGAGGTGTAGTTCAGAAACACATGCTGCCCCATGATGGGGTAATCGCCCTTGAGCACGTTCTGCTGATACGGATCGTACCATTTCCCCAGTTCATAGGGATAGTCGTCGGGAAGCGCATGGCCGCGGTCATAGCGGTCCCATTCGGGGAAACCCACGCGCCAGCGATCCTCCATCGGGACAAAGTCTGCGGTGGGGCTCACCGTGGGGGTT
>JAKOSN010000132.1 GCA_029777335.1 Planctomycetota bacterium | reverse complement strand
GTATGAATTATGCCTTCTGGGCGGATGTGGTGGTGGGGTTCCACGTCGCCTATGTCGGCTACGTGGTGGTCGGCCAACTGATCATTCTGCTGGGGTTGGCGATGCGCTGGGGCTGGGTTCGCAACCCCTGGTTTCGCCTCACCCACCTGGCGGCGATCGCCTATGTGGCCTACGAGGATCTGAGGGGGATTGCCTGTCCCTTGACGATCTGGGAAGCTCGGCTACGCGAGTGGGCGGGGCAAGATGTGCAGGAAGGATCGTTCATGGGGCGCCTCTTCCACAACATCCTCTTTTACGACGATGCCGATCAGAGTCTCTTCCCCAAGCTGCACGTGGGCTTTGCCGTGCTGGTGGTGCTGACGTTTCTGCTGGCTCCGCCTCGATTCCGCAAAAAGACCGCGACGGCGGCGGCCTCTGCTTCTCCGGCGTTGCCCGCTCCGCCAACCTCGACCACGGCGCCGCTGCCGCGCTAAGTTCATACCTCCAGCCCAACGGCCCGCATCAGCGCCAGGGCATTGCTGTTGCGCACCACTCCCGGTTGCATGCGATAATCGAAGACCATCACGCCGTTCTCGAAGTGATCGGCGAAGTGAACATTCTCGGCGTGCGGGGCCAGTTCCTCGACGATGTGTGTTAACGAAAGATCGTGGGTGGTAACCATGCCGATGGCGCCCGCGGCCACGAGGCTGCGCACGATCGCCTGGGCGCCCAGGCGGCGATCGTGCGAATTGGTCCCATGGAAGATCTCGTCGAGCAGAAACAGGAGGGTGGGCTCCCGGCGCGAGAGATCGACTACTTGCTTGATGCGCAACAATTCAGCGTAGAAACGCGAGCGCCCGGCCTGAAGCGAATCCTGGATGCGCAAGGTCGCGCCGATCATCAGTGGGGAAACGCGCAAGCGAGTGGCGCGTACCGGACCCCCTGCCATGGCGAGTACCGTATTGATTCCCACGGTGCGCAGCATGGTGCTTTTACCGGACATGTTCGATCCGCTCACCACCAGCAAGCGACGATTCGGGTTGAGCGTGATGTCGTTGCGCACACAGCGGTCGCGGGGAATCAGCGGATGGCCCAGCCCCTCCCCTTCCAACGTGGGCCCCTGCTCGAGAATCTCGGGGAAGGGATTCTCGGGGTTCTCATAGGCAAACGTGGCCAGGGCACAGAGCGCCTCGATCTGCCCGACAATCTCCAGCCACTGTCCGATTGCGCTCCCCGAGCGGCGTCGCCAGGTCTCGATGGCGAAGGCCATCTGGGTGGTCCACATCATCAGCAAGGCGAACGGCGCGAACATCTGGTTGCGGCGTGAATTGAGCAGGTCGATCAGGTTGCACAGCTGGGCGATGCGTTGCGAGGGAACCTCGCCGGTCTGATCGAGCGCGCGGCGCAGTTCCTGCAAGCGTGGCGACGCGAAGGTTTCGCGTTCAATGCGTGCCAGCACTCCGGCGAGCAGAGCGAGATCGCGCGCACTTTTCTCAACGATGCTGACGACAGCGAGCACGCGGCGACGCAGAACCAGCGCGAGGGCCATTTCGCACCAGAGCACACCCACCAAAAGCGCAATCGGCCAGTCGCTCAGGAGCCACCCCAGAAGAGACAGCATCCCCAGCGCGCCCAGCAGGAAAGCCAGGAGGCGCGCCATGGGAGCGACCAGCAGCGGCGGTAGCATTCCCCAGTGAATGACCGCGTTGAAATCGACGCCGACGGGAACATGCGCGCCGAGCAGAGCGAGATCCTCACGGAGATCAAGGAGATCGCGTAACTCGGCGATGGCGGCCTGGCGCGCGCGCACCTCCTCGGTGGTCGCCGGATGGCGCAACCAGGCGGCCAGGGTATCCTCGCCGGTACG
>JAKOSN010000131.1 GCA_029777335.1 Planctomycetota bacterium | reverse complement strand
GGCGTTATTCTTCAGCATATCGGGGAGGCCGGAAGTGTGGGTGAACAGGTGGCAGACGAGCGTGTCGCCCTTGTCGTGTGCAGCGAACTCCGGCACATAGCAAGTAACGCGATCGCTGAGATTGAGAAGACCGCGCTCGACCAGGATCATCGCTCCCATGTAGACGATCGGTTTGGTGATCGACGCCATCAAGAACATGGCATCCTTGCGAATGCCTGGCGCTCCGGGTTCTGGTCCCTGGCGACCAAAGAACCGTGGTGCAACCACCTTCCCCTTCCGACCCACCAGAATCGCTCCACCAGGGACAGGTGCCGCCGGCCTGGTCGTCCATTTTTCCAGCAACTCGTAGGCGACCTGGAGACGACGGGGATCGATTCCAATCTCCTCCGGTTTCGCCTGCGGCAGATGCATCTCTTTTTGGGGAGTGTCGGCTGCCTCAAGGGCGCTGGCTCCAACCACCGAGACCAGCGCCGCCGCACCGGCCCCCTGGAGGACGGCACGGCGTGTAATTTGGTCGGACGTGTTCACAGCGAATCTCCTTCGCGTGGGGAGCCCTGCCACAGGGGGATTTAGTTTCCACGGGGAACGAACTTCTGCAGTCGCTTGCCGTCGACCTCGGCCACGTAGACGGCTCCGGTTGAATCGACACAGAGCATGTGGGGCATCTGAAACTGCCCGGGGGCGGTCCCTCGGGAGCCCCAGCGACCAAGGAGTTTTCCCTCCAGGTTGAGAACGCGTACCCACTGGCCGCGGCCATCAGCAACGAACAGACGATCCCCCTTGAGAAACAGGCCATACGGCGCCCCGCTCTCCTTGAAGACCGTCAGCAACTTCCCCTCCCCATCGAACACCTGGACACGGTTGTTCTCGCGATCTCCCACGTAGACGCGTCCCCTCGTATCAAGGCAGATGGAATGAGGAAGGTTGAACTCTCCCGGCCGGGTCCCTTTTTGCCCCCACTGTCTGAGGAGTTTTCCTTCGGGCGAAAACTTGAGCACGCGCGCATTGCCATAGCCGTCGGCAACGTAGAACTCTCCCGTGGGAGCGATGGCAACGTCGGTGGGGCGATCAAAGTGGCTTGCATCGTGGCCCGGCTCTCCCTTCTTGCCCAGGACCAGCAGCACTTTCCCTTCCCGAGAGAACTTCAGCACCTGGTGATTGCCAATATCGGTGACCCACACGTTTCCCGTGCGATCGATGCGCAAGCCATGGGCAGTCTTGATGGTGTCGTCGCCCCAGGAACGAAGATACTTGCCGGTGCGATCAAACACCACCAGCGGATGTTTCCCGCGATGAAAGACATAGACCTGATCCAGGGCATCCGTGGCCACCGCCGAGACGGCTCCAAATCTGAACCCCTCGGGGAGTTTGGCCCACCCCGCGACGGGACGATAATCGGGCACACCCTCCGCTCCAGAGCCTGGACTGCCGAGCAGAGGAACAACCAAAGCGAAGAGAAACACACGAGGATGAGCCATCATGGGAGTAAACTCCTCTGCGAAAGCGGCCACGCCCCGGCACCTTCCTCAGCACACCTGTGGCATCAAGACGCTCTCACCGCGCGAGGAACCGCCCCTCTTTCTGCTGTCCGGTCGCGGGTGTCTGTGCTAGACTCTTGCCCTGGGGAAGTGTCGCACGGTTGCTCAGTCTACTGCCTGCGCGTGCTTTCCTCCACAAGATCCTTCCCACTTCGGAGAGATCTTCCGACGCGCCTGGTGCCCTCAGCACCCAGACCGTTTCGCCAGCGAAGGGATCCTCATGCGCGGCATCATCGTGTTACTGATCACGGCATTGATTCCATTCGCCCCGGTGCGTGCTCTTGGTGCACCCAGGGAACCCACCCCGATTATCGCGGAGGCCAGGAAGGATGGGGAGGGATTCCTTGTCCACGAAGTTCGTTCGCCCTATCAGACCGGAACGACGTTAATCCGTGTGCTCCTCCCCGAGAGGCTCCCCAAGCAACGGCGTTATCCGGTGATCTTTGTTTTGCCGGTGGAGGCGGGATCAGAAAAAAGGTATGGCGACGGGTTGCTTGAGGTCAAGAAATGCGGTCTGCATAACAAGGTTCAGGCGATCTTTGTGGCGCCGACCTTTTCGCATCTGCCGTGGTATGCCGATCATCCCACGCGCGCGGAGGTGCGCCAGGAAAGTTATTTCCTGAAGGTAGTCGTTCCGTATATCGCCCGAACCTATCCGGTGCAGGACGCCAGGGGACGGCATCTCCTGGGGTTTAGCAAATCGGGGTGGGGAGCGTACAGTTTGCTCCTGCGCCATCCCGAGGAGTTTGGCAAGGCCGTCGCCTGGGATGCCCCCTTGTTCGTGGACAAACCCGACCGCTATGGCATGGGAGAAATCTTCGATACCCAGGCGAATTTCGAGAGATACAGGATCGCCAAACTCCTTGAAAAACAGGCCCAGCAGTTCCAGAGAGAGCAACGATTGATTCTGCTGGGCTATGGCAATTTCAGAGAGCAGCACGCGAAGGCACATAGCTTCATGAAACGGCTGGGGATCGAGCATCTGTACCAGGATGGTCCGGCGCGGAAACATGACTGGCACAGCGGGTGGGTGGTCGAGGGAGTGAATGCTCTGGGCCTTCCCTCTGGGCAAAAACAGACGGACAGCCCTTGAAAGCTCCTCGTCGGCAGGCGGAACTCATTCGCCGGAACTTCTCGAGGATCGACAGTAGCACGCAGCGGTGCGTGGCTGGCCTCCGCTCGACCGGTGGCGACTTTTTCCTTGCGTTCCATTCCTGTGAGAACATAATGCAAAAATCCGGTCCTGTCGTCTGACGAAGCAGTGGTAGCGTCTGTGCCTCTCTGAAGACCTCCAACAGAAGGACTTTTCCATGGCAACGACCGCGCGTGTCCCGGTGGATGCGTCCGATCCTGAGGCTGCATGGCAACCGTGGGAGCCGGATCGTGCGCATCCCTGGAATCTCCAGTGGGCTGGCCATCTGTATCGTCGTGCCACCTTCGGGGCCAGTCTCGATGAACTGCGCCAGGCGGTAGGAGACGGTTTGCCCAAAACGCTAAACCGTATTGTGGATGGCCCCAGTGAGGGCACGGCCGACCGCCAGGACTTTCTCCAGCGCCTTGGACAAACCATCGCCCAGCAGAACAACCCCAATGCCTTGCGCGCCTGGTGGTTGTACTGCATGCTGCACAGCAACTACCCCTTCCGCGAAAAGATGACCCTCTTCTGGCACAATCACTTTGTCTCCAGCATCACCAAGGTGACCAGTGCCGAACTGATGTTGCAGCAGAACATCACTCTGCGCGAGCACGCCCTGGGGAAGTTTCCACCGTTCCTGCTGGCGATGAGCAAGAATCCAGCGATGCTCATCTACCTGGATTCCAATAGCAACGTGAAAGGGAAGCCAAACGAGAACTATGCCCGCGAGGTGATGGAACTCTTTTCGCTCGGGGTGGGCAACTACACCGAGAAGGACATCCGCGAGGCCGCGCGCGCCTTCACGGGATGGCACACCTCCGACGGCGCTTTTGAGTTCGCCGACAAGTTCCACGACTTCGGCACCAAGACGGTTCTCAAGCAAACCGGCAAATGGAATGGGGAGGATGTGGTGCGCATCCTGATGGAACAGCCGGCGGCGGCTCGGTTCCTGGTGCGCAAGCTGTACACCTTCTTCGTCAGCGAGGCGGCTGTTCCCTCCGATGCCTTTCTCGAACCGCTAGCCGACACCTTCCGCAAGAGCGGCTATGACATCAAGGCGGTGGTCCGGCAGATCCTCGCTTCGCGCTACTTCTACTCGCAACACGCCTATCGGCAACGGATCAAGAGCCCGGTCGAGTTCGTTCTGGGAGCGGTGTGGTCGCTCACCGATCGGCAGATTCCCCAGGCGACTCTGATCAGTCAGCTGGAGTTGATGGGGCAAAATCTGTTCGCTCCGCCCAACGTCAAGGGATGGCCCGGCGGAAAGTACTGGCTCAACACCTCGACGGTGCTGGCCCGCCACAACTTTGCCCTGCACGTGGCCTCCAGTGGCCTGCACGAGGATCGATCGGTGATGCGTGGGGCGACGTCTCCTGCCGAGGCAGCTCGCCTGCGTGCCCTGGAACGAGAACGGGAAGCCCTTCGCGCCCAGGAGGAGGCACGCTTGCAAGCCGAGGAGGCGCGCCTCCGGGCCGAGGGCAAGCCCGTTCCTCCGCGTCCCGTACCGAAGGAACCGGCTCTGCCTCCCCCACCGGCCAACATGGACATTGCCTCCCTGGCTCGCCGCCAAAAAGCCACCACCCCGGCAGCGATCGTCAAGCTCCTTTGCGAGGTTCTCCTGCAAGGGACCATCCAGCCGGAGGCGCAGAAAGAACTGGTCGCCTTCGTTGGCAAGGGAAAACCAGCGGGGCCGACCCTGGATCAACGCATCCGGGAAGCAACGCACATGATCATGACGATGCCCGAGTATCAACTGGCGTGATCGTTCTCTCGATTCTTTCTCCCAACCGTGGAGTGCTCCATGTTGAATCGTCGCACTTTTCTGAAAAGCACCCTGGCAGGGACCTC
>JAKOSN010000130.1 GCA_029777335.1 Planctomycetota bacterium | reverse complement strand
TCACCATCGTAAGCACAATCGACAGCAAACCCTTCCTCTTCGAGCCCTTGGCGGATGGCTCGGGTGAGGGGTTTGTGATCCTCAATGAGCAGTACTCGCATCGCTCGATCGCCTCGCCAGGTCGAATTCAGAGTTCGCGAAGTGGTCTCAGTCATTATAAACCAGGGGAGAGATTACATACTAGTACCTGGTGGCTTGATCGAACGAAACGTTGGGTGAGAGCCGTGGGTGTGAAGGGGTACCGCAAAATTCACCTCCCACGGACTCTCATCAATAACCAACTTTCACAGTTTAACACCCGCGCAATTAAAGGATCATGAGAGCAAAACCGCTCTGGCTCGCCCCAGAAAAAAGGACGCGCAGACTCCCCGTCACGCCACGGCTCCTCGCTCCGGCGTTCATGATTTTTGCGGAGGTACAGGGAGAAGCTCAGGGGAGGTAGACAAACTCGTTGCTGTTGAGCAGAGCCAGACAGAAATCGACCAGGGCCGCTGCCAGTGCGGGATCGATCTCCTCGGCGCTGGGAGGTACCTGCACCGGCAGACGTGCTCGGAGACGATCACGGAGAAATTCACTCTGCTCGCTCAGAAATGCCAGGCTGAAAGCACGCTCGCTCCGACGCGGTGAACGATTGAGCGCTCGTTGATACGCCTGGTCGATCAGTCGCTCCGGTTTGGCGCCGTTCTCCCGCAAGAGGCGCGCCGCGAACGCCTTACTTTGCTCCTGCATGAAGGGCCCATTGAGCAGGATCAGCGCCTGCGGAGCAAAGGTGCTCACAGGGCGGACCGGACAGGAATTGAGCGTGTCGGGTTGGTCAAAGGCTTCGAGCAACGGCAAGCGCACATTGCGCTTGTTGAAGAGATAGAGGGTGCGGCGTGTGTGTTCTTTTTCATCGGGCGTGACCAGCCACAGGCCATCCGGCTCGCCCTCGGTAAAGATCAGATCGTACACCTCGGGCTCCAGCGGAACGCGCACCGAGGGGCCACCCACTTTGGGATTGAGCGTCCCCGCCACTGCCAGAACTCCATCACGTAGCGCCTCCGCCTCCAGACGCCGCCGATTCATGTGCCAGAGCCAGCGATTGGCGAGATCGACCTTCTCTGCCTGCGGATTGCGCACCTGGCTCCGCTGTTGATAGGTGCTGGAGAGAACCATCAGCCGATGCATGTGCTTGATCGACCAGCCGGATCGGACAAACTCGCGGGCCAGCCAGTCAAGGAGTTCTGGATGGCTGGGCGCCGCGCCGCGCGTGCCAAAATCGTTGGGGGTCGCCACCAGCCCCCTGCCAAAGTGATGCTGCCACAGACGATTCACCATCACGCGCGCCGTCAAGGGGTGGTCCGGGTGGGTCAACCAGCGCGCCAGCGCGAGGCGATCCGGTTTTTGGTCCGGTGGCGCGACGGCGGAAACCAGAAATTGCGGATAAGCAGGATCAACCTTCTCTCCCTTGCGCTTGACGTCCCCTCGCTTGAGGATATGCGTCGTGGCGGGGAGAAGCGCTCCTCCCAGTGTCCAGGCCTGCGCGGGCGGTGGAGGGAGCTGCGCTTCCAGCGCGTGCATCCGGGCGCGCAGCGCCGTTCGCCGCTCGCGATCCACGGGTGTCAGGGCTTCGAGAATTTCATCCCACGTTACCTTGGTGAGAATGGCGGCATGAGCTGCGAGCTGCTGTTGTTGCACCGTGCGTTTGCTGGGATCGAGTTTCAGGGCTTCGCGATAGCTCGGTTCCAGCGCCGCCTTTTTCGCCTCGACCAGCCGGGTGCGATAGGGGGCATCGATCGCATTGACCTGCTGGCGCAGTCGGGCCATCTCCTCCTTGAGGGGATTCGCCTTGCGGTCGTACGCCGCCTTCTCTTCTGCGGTGGCGAGATCCACGTCCTTGAGCTGAGCAGACGAGAAGAAGGCCTGCAACTGGAAGTAGTCCTTCTGCTCGATGGGATCGAACTTGTGATCATGGCAGCGCGCGCAGTTGAGCGTGAGCCCCAGAAACACCGAGCCGAGGGCGCCGGTCATCTCCGTGAGAACTTCCTGCCGGGCCTCCTCCGGATCGATATTGCCACTGACCAGATGCAACTGCCCACAGCGATTGAACCCCGCCGCGAGCAGCAGTTCCTGGTTTTCGCGTGGATTCTTCCCGCGCGCGAGCAGATCGCCCGCCAGCTGTTCGGTGAGGAAGCGATCGTAGGGTTTGTCCTTGTTGAAGGCATTGACGACGTAATCGCGATAGCGCCAGGCATGGAGCCGGTCGGCGTTCACCTCGTAGCCGTTGGATTCGGCAAAGCGCGCCACATCGAGCCAGTGTTGTGCCCAGCGTTCGCCATAATGGGGCGAGGCCAGCAAGCGATCGACCACGCGCGCATAGGCATCGGGGCGCGTATCGGCGAGAAAGGCCGCGCATTCCTCGGGAGTGGGTGGAAGCCCCGTGAGATCGAAGGTGATTCGACGCAACAGAGTGGCACGATCCGCCGCGGGCGCGGGACGCAGCCCGGCCTTTTCCAGCCGTGCCAGGATAAAGGCATCGATCGGCGTTTGCACCCAGTTTTTGTGCTGGACCGAGGGCGGCTGCACCGCGCGCGGCTTCTGAAAGGCCCAGTGAATCGGTTCGGCGGCTAACGTGCCTGGGGTAGATAGCAGCCCCAGAGTCAGGCCAAGCAGCAACGCGCGGCACATGATCGCAACTCTCCAGGGCCGAGGGAGGGTGGTGTTGATCCCTCCCTCGCCCTCGTCAGAACCAGTCAGGGGCTGGCAGGCAGCGAGCAGTTACTTGACACGGGTTAACTTCAGCGGATTGCGTTTTCCGTCCTTGTCGCGCAACTCCAGGTCCGTGTCGGTCACCTTGAACCTTGTCACTTCCTTGGTTACGGTCTCGCCCCTCTTGTACTCAACTTCAAAGCTGTCGTCATCCAGGAACTTGTATTTCCCTTCCACCGCTCTGGGCTGATCGGGGCGTTTGTAACTGAGCAGGATGGTGCCGTCCTTCTTGAATTCGAGCTGGATGGTCACCTCGGTGTCGTTGACCTTCTGCGTGGCCGTCCATTTGCCCATCAGCAATTCATGTGATTTGACTGGTGGAGTTTTTTGATCGGGTTTGTCCTTGGTCTGTGCGCGCAGACTCGCGTCTCCCAGCAAGCAGATCCCCACCACCAGAACCACCCGGCGCACCAGCTGCATCGTTGATGTCTCCTTGCTCGAAATTTCCCCAGAGAACATTCGCCTTATTGTACAGCGGAGTGTGGCCCCTGCCTCCTGGAATTTCACTTCGGCGCGGTCAAGGCGACAATGCGGGCGGACTGGTCGGCATAGGCGTTCAACAAGGGCTCTCTCGCCCCCGCTTCGTAATCGCTGAACTCGAACCCGGGTGCCATCGTTGTTCCTAGCAGGGCAAAGTCCGCGCCCGGCAACAGGCGACTCCCCTGCCATACTCCGGCGGGAACCACCCACTGCGGCTGCTGTCCCGCCTGCAGATCGTTCCCCAACACAACCACCTGGCTCGCTCCCGACGGCAGAAGCATCAGCAGTTCGACCGGCCCCCCCAGGTAGAAGTGATAGACCTCGTCGGTCGGCAAGCGATGCAGCGCGGAACAGGTGTCCGGGGTCAGCAGATAGTAGATGGCGGTGCTGAGCGATGGGCTCGGTTCACCGGGCAAACGCGCCGAGGCCCGATAGGTTTCGCGATAGAAGCCGCCTTCCAGGGGAAGTGGTTTCAGATGCAACAGGGCAATTACCTCGGCAGCACGGAGCATGGCGCACTCACAACGGAAGAGGGGAGGAAACTCTGCCGACGCTATTGTAGCGGGCGAACACCTTCTGGTGCGCTTCCCTTGAAGACCGAGGGGACGGTCTGGACAATGGGGAAGGACGTGCAGGAGGAGCGAAAGAGGACGCCATGACGAGTCCAGAGCCGCCGCGGTCGGTCGCCCCCTCGCCCTTGCAGACGATGAGTCGGGCGCTGGCCCATCGCAATTTCCGGCTGTTTTTCGCTGGCCAGGGGATCTCGCTGGTTGGCACGTGGATGAGTCGCGTCGCCACGGGCTGGCTAGTCTTTCGGCTCACAGCGCCCGATTCGGCCTTCATGCTGGGAGTGGTCGGCTTCACGGGGCAGATCCCCGCCTTTTTTCTGGCTCCTTTCGCGGGCGTGCTGGTGGATCGCTGGAATCGCCATCGCCTGCTCGTGGTCACCCAGGTGCTCGCGCTGCTTCAATCGGCGCTGATGGCGTGGGTCGCCTTCCTGGGTGAACCCGGACCGATCACGATTGCCCACATCCTGATTCTCAGCTGTTTCCAGGGGTTGATCAACTCGTTCGACATGCCCTGTCGGCAGGCGTTTCTGGTTGAGATGGTGGAACGCAAGGAGGATCTGGCCAACGCCATCGCCCTGAATTCCTCGCTGGTCAACGGGGCGCGTCTGGTGGGGCCCTCCCTCGCCGGCATGCTGATTGCCCTGGTGGGTGAGGGCTGGTGCTTTACGATCGATGCGATCAGCTATCTGGCAGTCGTCCTCGCCTTGCTGGCCATGCGCATCTCTCCTCGTGTCACCGAAAGCAGGCCGGCTCCCCTGTGGCACCGACTTGTCGAAGGCTTCCGCTATACCTTCGGGTTCGCGCCCATTCGCTCGCTGCTGGCGCTGCTGGCGCTGGTGAGCTTCATGGGGATGCCCTACATGGTGTTGTTGCCCATCTTCGCCGCCGACATCCTCAAGGGCGGACCAGATGCCCTGGGGTTTCTCACAGGGGCCTCCGGGGTGGGAGCGTTGCTTGGCGCGCTCTTTCTCGCCTCACGCAATTCGGTCCTCGGGCTGGGCAGAACGATCGTGCTCGCCACCACACTCTTCGGGGTGGGGCTCGTTGGCTTCGCGTGGTCGGAGCAACTCTGGCTCTCTCTGCTGATGCTGTTGATTACCGGGTTTGGCATGATGGTGCAGATGGCGGCCAGTAACACCATCCTGCAAACGATCGTCGACGAGGATAAACGCGGCCGGGTGATGAGTTTCTACAGCATGGCCTTTCTGGGGATGGTTCCGCTCGGAAGCCTGTTCGCGGGGTTGCTTGCTCAGCAGATCGGCGCCGGGAGAACGGTGCTTGCGGGCGGTGGTATCTGTCTGCTCGGTGCTGCGCTTTTTGCCCTGCGCCTGCGGTATCTGCGCACGCTGGTCCGGCCCATCTACATGCGCCTGGGTATCCTCCCGGAACTTGCCTCGGGAATTCAAACTGCCACCGAACTGACCCAGCCTCCCGAGGAGTGAAGTTGCCCAAGAAGTACGTGCATTCACGTGCTGGGGCGCGTACAATCCGATTACACCATTGACCCACTCTCCCACGAGGGGCCGCAGGCGCAAGTGCTTCTCGCCCTGCGGTAGACATTGCGAGGTCGCGAATATGCAGCGACGATTCCTTTCCCCACGACTTGGGGTCTGCCTGGCTGTACTCGCCTGCCTGGGGTTCGCGCCCCTTCTGTGGGCCGCCGAGGGGGATCGCTACGATCAGTCCTCGGTGCCGCTGGAAAAACAGCCCACCGATCCGAAGGCGATCAAGATTGTCCTGGTTGCAGGGCGGGCAAGCCATGGGCCCGGCGAACATGAGTTCTTCGCTGGCTGTGCGCTCCTCATGAAATTGTTGCAGCAGACTCCGAATGTGTACCCGGTGATGGTTCGCGACGGCTGGCCCAAAAACCCCAAAACGTTTGCGAATGCCCGCGCCGTTGTGTTCTTCATGGATGGTGGCGGCGGACATCCCATTTTGCAGAAGGATCATCGCGAGGTCGTGCAAAAGTTGATCGACAACAAGGTCGGCTTCGTGAACTTGCACTATGCCGTGGAATATCCCAAAAGCCAGAGCGAACATGTTCTTCAATGGCTGGGTGGATACTATGAAACAGGTTTTTCCATCAACCCCCACTGGAAGGCGGACTTCAAAACGATTCCCGAGCACCCGATCACTCGCGGGGTCAAACCGTTCGCCATCCAGGATGAATGGTACTTCAACATTCGCTTCACGCCGAAACAGAAGGAAGTGGTGCCGATTTTGCAGGCCACTCCCCCTGATGAGGTGCGCCGTACCGCCGACGCCAGGAAATACCCCGGGCGCTCGGAGATCGTCGCCTGGGCATTGGAACGGCCTCAGGGGGGCCGCAGTTTCGGCTTCACCGGTGGCCATTTCCATCGCAACTGGGGCAATGAGCATTTCCGACGCCTGGTGGTCAATGCCATCCTCTGGACCGCGCAACAGGAGATCCCCAGCGCGGGCGCCAAGGTGGATCTCCTCCCCGCCGATCTCGACCGGAACCTCGATCGCAAGGGGAAATGAAACTCCTCTCCCGCGACACCACCTTTCGGGAGGCTGCGGGCATGGCTCACGTTGTGTTGCTGGGCGATTCGATCTTCGACAACGCCACGTATGTCCCTGGGGGGCCGTCGGTGATTGAACACCTACGCCACGCGCTCCCCAAAAACTGGCGGGCGACTCTTCTGGCGCGCGATGGCGCGATCACCGCGGACGTTGTGGGACAACTGAAGCACCTTCCCTCCGACGTCAGCCATCTGGTGGTCAGTGCCGGGGGGAACAATGCTCTCGACTACAGCAGTCTGATCCTGAATGAACCCGCCGGGTCGTTTCTGGAAGTGCTGGCGCGCCTCGCCGAGGTGCGCGACGAGTTCCAGCGCGAATATCGCGGTATGTTGCGCGAAGTTTTGTTACGGGACTTGCCTGTGGTCGTCTGCACGGTGTACGATGCCATCCCCGGACTCTCCTCGGCCGAGAAGGCTGGTCTTGCCCTCTTCAACGAGGTGATCCTGCGCGAGGCGTTTCGTGCTGCCGTGGGAGTGCTCGATCTGCGCTTGCTTTGTGCCGACCCGGCCGACTACGCGACCACCTCCCCGATCGAACCCTCGGTGGTGGGAGGAGGGAAAATTGCCCGCGTGCTCGCTCGGGTGGTGACGACGGGGAGTGTCAATGGGATGGGAAGTCGGGTTTTTACCTGAGCGAGGTGCATCCAGGGCCGTGGGATGGTTGTCTCCTGGCCCACGCTTCGCTGAAGCACTAATCAAGGACCGAACACCGAACCGGAGAGTTCATTCCATGGACTGGGGGAGGAAGGAAGGAGGATTTCTCCCGATGAACCCACCGTCCCTCGTGCATCGAATTCTTGAGCTGGCCCCGGCTGAGGAGTGGACCGATGCGTCGCCTGATTCTTGCCATCGCGATGTTGGGATTCGGCACGGGTTGCGCGCGCGAGCAATCGCGTTCGGGGGCGGTCTCCCTTCCCAGCAGTTACCGCGGAGCGAACCTTGATTATGCCTCGGGAGAGCCCTCGGGAGTCGAGGATTATCGCACCACCATTGCCCCCTATGTTCAGCAATCGCGCCTGACCTATCCCGAGGCGAAGCGCCGCTTTTTGCAGGGCTTGCCTCCGAATCAGGCGTTTTATGCGGCCACCATGGTGCAGGACGACACCGGCACCACCGAACAGATCTTCGTCGCCGTCTCCTCCATCAACAATGGGCTGATCACCGGGCAGATCGTTACCCGTGTGGTGGGAGTCTCGGGCCGCCACCGGGGCGAGATCTATACCTTCTCCGAGAGCGACCTGGTGGACTGGGTGATCAGTCACTCTGGCGGCGCGGAGGAGGGCCACTTCGTGGGACGTTTTCTCAAGAGTTTGTTCGGCACCGGGGCCAAGGAGCGGTAAGCGGCCCCGACAAGATCGGTTTTCCCTGGATGGTCCCGTGCTGGAGGACGGAGCAGTGGTTTATCGCGATCCGCGCTGTGTCTTTGTATCCAACAACGTTGGCGAGGCCCAGGTCGTTGCGACCTGGCTCCAGGCCCAGGGAATCGACGCCGAGGCGATGAACCTCTCCACGCTGGGAGGTTTTGAAGGGCTCACCATTCTGTCTCCCGGTGGTACGGGCACCGCCGGGATCGAGGTCTGGGTTCATAATCCGGACCAGGCCCCCGAGGCGATCGCCTTGCTGACCGAACATCAGGAACGCCTGGCGGCCGAGGCTGCCCACGCTCCCCAGGGCCCGGCTTTTATCGACGTGGTTTGTGAGGAGTGCGGCAAGAGGACCACTTTTCCAGGGAAGGACCGAGGCTCCGTCGAAACCTGTCCTCATTGTAGCGCCTACCTGGATGTGCTCCCTGCGGACGAAGCGCTCGAATCGGGAGAATGGGAAGAACAGTCCGAGGAGATCTCGGAAGACTAATTCACGCCTCCGCGTTCTGGGAACACAGCTTGAATCCTGGCCACCCCGGCTCTGACCCCAGCAAGGATCAACCGCGATGAGAAAGTATGCCTGCCTTGTGCTCGCCTTCGGTTTACTTGGCTGTGGACGCCCTCAGGGGTCGGTCTCCTCCAACAATGTCTCCCTGGCGGAAGCGCGGCAGGGTTTCACCACCCATCTCCTTCGCTCACAGAAGGCCGACGAACCGGTTCCTCATCCGCCCGCGAACCTCTTTCGCCTGGTGAAGTTCGACGCTCCTGTCGGCAAACTGGCCGCCTATCTCACTCCCGATCCGGGCGACGGCGCCAGGCATCCGGCGATTATCTGGATCACCGGAGGGGACTGCAACACCATCGGCTCTGTCTGGGATCCTGCTCCCTCCACCAACGATCAGACGGCCAGTGCCTATCGCAAAGCCGGGATGGTGATGATGTTCCCTTCCCTCCGGGGCGGAAACCGGAATCCGGGAGTGCGTGAGGGCTTCTTTGGCGAGGTCAATGATGTGCTCGCCGCCGCGGACTTCCTGGCTCAGCAGGAGTATGTGGACCCAGCGCGCATTTATCTGGGCGGACACAGCACCGGCGGAACGTTGGTGCTTCTTGTCGCTGAGTATTCCGATCGCTTTCGGGCGACTTTCTCCTTCGGTCCGGTGGATGATGTCACCGGCTATGGGCCAGACAGCATCCCGTTCAATGTGGCCGATTCCCAGGAATGCAATCTGCGCGCTCCCATCCGCTGGCTGCATTCGATCAAGAAGCCGGTCTTTGTCCTGGAAGGGGTCGAGGAACCCGCCAACCTCGACGCCCTCAACGCGATGGCGCGCGCCACGAACAATCCGCTCGTCCAGTTTTTTCCGGTCAAGGGCGCAAACCATTTCAGCATTCTGGCACGCACCAACCAGCTCCTCGCCCAGAAGATCCTGGCCGATACAGGACCAGAGCCCAACCTGAGCTTGAATCGAGCGGAACTGGACAAGCTCTTCGCGAAATGAGCCCGCCACGGTGGCGCGCGAGAAAGCTCCAAACACGCCAAGATTGAAAGGACTGCGACGAATTACTTCTCAGTGAACCAACTCGGGAGATTTCGCCATGGATTCGTTCGTTGTCGTGCTGATTCCAATCATCCTCACACTCCTCATTGGCTTTCGGATCGCCGCCGGCGGGATGGATAAGGGGCGAGTGCGCGAATACGTCGAATCACGCGGCGGACAGATCCTCGCTCTCAGCTGGGCACCGTTTGGCCCCGGCTGGTTTGGCGAGAAAAGCGATCGGATTTACGAGGTCCACTACCTCGATCGCGATGGCAATGAACATCACGCCCACTGCAAGACCAGTCTCTGGACCGGCGTCTATTTCACCGAGGACACCATCGTTCACTACGCCGAGCAGAGCAGTGCTCGCCGGGAAACCCTGGAAGAGGAGAACCAGCGGCTGCGTGCCGAGATCGCGCGCCTGAAGGGGACCGATACCGGCTACTACCGTCCCGAGCACTGAACCCTCAGCCGGGAGTTCGCGATGGACCAAGTGGATCAATTCGTGGGGACCCCCTGGCGGACCATCCCCCATGACGACTGGAACCGCCCGAGTTACTGGGAAGTCTATTACCAGAAACTTCTCAACACTGTCGAAACCAGGCGTCTCAAACTTGTTACTCACCGCGAAGTTGATCTTCTGCTGGAGGTGCTGACTGCAACCAAATCACTCCCCACCATCCCAGGCCAGACACTGCTGGACGCTGGCTGTGGGATCGCGTTGATCCCGCATATCCTGGCTTACTGGGGATTTCAGGTGACGGCGATCGACTCCTGCGCCTCAGCCATCGAGGTGGCTGCTCAGCAACAACCGACCGAGGAGGAGTTGGCACAGTGCATTCGCATCTGGGAGCCGTGCAGCGATTTTCCCGGGATGCGCGAGATGGTGGCTGATCCCATCCGCGCATTAAAGGAGCTACGACGTTTCCAGATGCCACACGGGAGTGTACGCTATCTCCTGTGCGACTGGTTCAGCGACTGCCTCCCTCCAAACTCCTACGGGGTGATCCATTGCCGCAACAGCCTGCGCGGTTCGACCAAACCCTACTGGCGCCGCTCCCTGCAGCGCTTCCACGAGCTACTCCAACCCGGCGGACTCCTGCTCCTTGAACACGTGAACGCGATCGGCATTCGCACCGAGGTGGAAGCGTTGCTCACCGAGTGTGGCTTCACCCCGTGGAAACGAGCGGAGCCGCGCAACCCTGCCAACCGCCATGTACTGGCCACGTGGCCCACGGGGTGAGACCGGGAGTAGGACCAAAGCTACGCCAGAATCCCACGGATCACCACCCCCGCCACGTCGGTCAAACGCTCGTTGCGGCCCTGGTGGAAATAGGTCAACTTCTCGTGATCCAGCCCCAGCAGATGCAGAATGGTCGCATGCAGATCGTGGATGTGAACCCGGTTCTCAACCGCTTCAAACCCAAATTCGTCGGTCGCCCCGTAGGCGATGCCACCCTTCACACCTCCCCCGGCGAACCACATGGAAAAACCATACGGGTTGTGATTGCGCCCCGGTTCTCCCTTGCCCTCGCTAAACGGCATCCGACCAAACTCTCCCCCCCAGATCACCAGCGTATCCTTCAGTAAGCCGGTGCGTTCCAGATCGGTGAGAAGGGCGGCAATCGGTTGATCGACCTCGGCGCCGTGCAGGCCGTGGTTTTTCTCGATGCTCTGGTGAGCGTCCCAGGTGTCCTCCAGGTGTCCTCCTCCGGAATACAACTGGACAAAGCGCACGCCCCGTTCCAGGAGTCGCCGCGCGATCAGACAGTTGCGCCCAAACTCATCGGTGGGTTTCTGTCCGACGCCGTATTCCTGCAGGGTTTTCCGGGTTTCCTTCGAGAGATCGACCGCCTCGGGTGCGGCAGCCTGCATCCGGAAGGCAAGTTCGTAACTGGCGGAACGAGCAGCCAGCTCACGACTCCCGGGGCGAGCGGTGTGGTGTTCTTCATTCAACTGGGCGAGCAGGTCGAGCTGTTCGCGCTGGGCTTCTCTGGTGAGATATCCTGGCCCACGCAGGTCGAGGATGGGATCTCCCACGGGCCGAAAAAGCGTCCCCGAGTAGGCCGCCGACATGAAGCCGCTCGACCAGTTGGGCTGCCCGCTGATCGGTCCTCCGCGTTTGTCCATCAACACCACATACCCCGGCAAATCCTGCTTGACGCTCCCCAGGCCGTAGACCGCCCAGCTACCCAGCGAGGGACGGCCAATGAACGTCTTTCCCGTGTTCATCATCACCAGGGCCGAACCGTGAGCGTGGCTATCGGTGTGGCAGGAACGAATGACTGCGAGCTTGTCGGCATGTTCGCGCACGCGCGGAAAATAATCGGAGATGGGCAGACCGCTCTTGCCGCCGGGTCGGAACTTGCGAAACGCCGGGGTGAGATAGCCCATCTTGCGCCCGCCGGAGTTGATGAACTTCTTCCCGGGTGGGAGCGGTTGCCCGGCGTACTTCGCCAACGCCGGCTTGGGATCAAAGGTATCCACCTGCGATGGTCCGCCGTTCATCATGAGAAACACACAGCGTTTCGCCTTCGCCTCGAAATGCGGTTTCCTTGGGGTGAGCGGCCCCTCCACGGTGGAAGGAGCATCCTTGCCAAGGGCGAATCCATCGGCGCTGAGGAGGTGCAGCAAGGCCAACCCGGCGAACCCTCCGCCCATTTCCCACAGGAGTTCTCGCCGCGTGAGCCCACAGGGATAGAGCGAAGGGGTGTGCATGATGACTTTCGGCCCGCCGGCCCCTCAATCGACGTAAATAAACTCGTTGGTGTTCAGCAGCACCTGACAGAGCGAGGCCAGGGCATCCCGCTTCGGCTCAGGGCGGCCTGCGAAGGTCCTGGCCTGTTTCTCCAGATGAGCAAGGGCAGCCCGCCGTTCGGACTCGCGGGGTGGCCGACCCAGCGCGAACTGCCAGGCCCGTGTCACCTGTTCACCCGGATCACGAGCGATTCCCACGCGTTTGGCCAGGGCTCGACTTTGTTCATGAACAAAGGGATTGTTGAGCAGAGCGAGTGCCTGGGTGGGCACCGTGGTGACATCACGTTGACAGCTTGGCATCGTTGTATCTGGAAAGTCAAACGTGGTGAGCAAAGGCGGGAGCAAGCCACGCTTGGCGAAGACGTAAACACTGCGGCGCCCCTGTTCGCTCGCGGGGGAGGGTTTCCACGCCGCTCCCTTCATCGACAACCCTTCGAGCGCATCGGCGGGGATTTCCGGGGCAAAGCTCGGGCCGCCTTTTCGAGTCAGATCGAGCTTCCCGGCGGCGAAGAGCAGGCTATCACGCAACGCCTCGGCGTCGAGTCGCCGGCGTTCGGCGCGCCACCACAGCTGATTGCCCGCGTCGGTTCGGGTGTATTCTTCCTGCCGTGGGTGCAGTGAACTCTGGCGGTAGGTTGCTGAGAGCAGGATCAGGCGTTGCATGCGCTTGGTTTTCCACCCGCCCTCGACAAACTCGGCCGCCAACCAGTCCAGCAACTCGGGATGGGTTGGTTTTTCGCCGGTGAAGCCAAAATTGTCCACCGAGCGCACCAACCCCTGACCAAAGTGATGCTGCCACAATCGATTGACCCACACCCGCGCGGGGAGTGGATTTTTTGGGTCGATGATCCACTGCGCAAGTTGGAGGCGTCGCGTGGTGGTTTTCGCCGTGGCGGGGGGAGCCTTGAACGGTTGATCCAGGGCGGGGAGCATCGACAGGTGGCCCGGTTCAATCACTGGCCCGGGGCGTTTGGGATCCCCTTTCCTGAGTAGATGGAGTGGCGCCACCTGGCGACCGCGATCGGTCCACCCAAACACCCCCTCGACTCCAAGCGCCCTGGTGTCGGGTCCCCCCAGGAGTTCGCGTGGTCCTGGTTCGAGAAAGCCGGCCCAGAAGGCTGCTGCCATCCGGTAGTAGTCCGTTTGGCGAATGGGGTCGAACTTGTGGTCATGGCAGCGCGCACACTTCACGGTCATTCCAAGAAAGGCGGTGCTGGTGGTATGCACCATGTCTTCGAGCCGATCGTACTTGTACTCGTTGGGATCGTTCGGCTCATCGTTCCAGGTGCCCAGGCGCAGAAAACCCGTGGCGATCACGCTGGCCGTGGTACGCTCGGGGAGTTCATCTCCCGCCAACTGTTCCAGGACAAATCGCGGATAGGGCATATCGTCGTTGAAGGCGCGGATCACCCAGTCGCGATACTTCCAGACCTCCGGTTTGGGCTGATCACGCTCATAACCACAGGTTTCAGCATAGCCGACCACGTCGAGCCAGTAACGTCCCCACCGTTCGCCATACTGGGGGCTGGCCAGCAGGCGATCGATCAACTTCTCATAGGCATCTGGCGCGGGGTCATGCACAAACGCTTCGATTTGCTCATACGTGGGAGGTAGACCAAGGAGGTCATAATACACCCGTCGAATCAGGGTACGGCGATCGGCAGGCGGAGCGGCGGACATCCTCCGGTCACGAAGGCGCGCGGCAATCCAGCGATCGATGGGATTGGAGGAGTTGCCAACGGAGGGGATCGTGGGGCGTCGCACCGGTTGGAGCGACCACCAGTCACGTCCCGCGTGGCGATCCGTGGTCACGGCAAAGGGGTCGAGGGGATCGCTGCCCCACGGCGCCCCGCGTGCGATCCATTCGCGCAGAATGGCCTTTTCGCTCGGGGACAGAGGATTTTTAGGAGGCATTTTATCCGTGGAGACGCGTGCCCACAGCACACTGGCCTCGAGTTGGCCCGGCACCACGGGGCCGTCCTTCCCCAGTACCACGGCTTTGCGGGACAGGTCGAGGTCGCCCTTGGGATCGGCCCCGGAGTGACACTCCAGACAGCGACGCACCAGGAGCGGAGCCACGTCCCGGTCAAAGGCTGGCGGCGCAGCGGAGAGAGGGCAGGTCAACCCTGCCAGGAGAATCATTGCCAGGTGCAGACGCATCCCCGTTTCTCCCCGCTGTGGCCACGTGCACATCTCGCACTTTACAGGAGTTCGCGGATCGGATCGAGACGATCAAGCAGGTAGTGGGGCCGCCCCGTGTGATCCGGGATGGTTGCGGTTTTTACATCGATCCCCAGCTGGTGATAGAGCGTGGCGAACACATCCTGGTAGTGGACGGGACGGTCCTGGGGAACCTCTCCCAGTCGATTGGTGGAGCCGATCACCTGCCCCATGCGCATCCCCCCGCCGGCGAGCAGGGCACACGACACCTGCGGCCAATGGTCGCGCCCGGCATCCTTGTTGATCCGGGGAGTCCGACCAAATTCCCCCCAGGCGATCACGCTCACATCCTGGTCCAGGCCCCGGGCGTGCAGATCTTCCACCAGGGCAGTGATCCCCTGATCGAATTTGGCCAACTGCGAGGGCAAACGAGCGAAGTTGGAGTGATGCCGATCCCAGCTGCCAAACGACAGGGTGACACAGCGAACGCCGGCCTCGACCAGACGCCGCGCCATCAGGAATTGGTCCTGCCAGTGCGGGCCGGCATCCTCGCCAAAGGCTGGATCCGGACTCCCCCGGCCATAACGGTCGCGAACCTTGTCCGGTTCGCGGGTGAGATCGAGCGCTTCGACCAGTTTGCTCGAAGTGAGCACTTCAAGCGCTTTCTTCGTGTAGGTATCGACCGCCTCCATCCGTCCCTCGACATCCAGGTCGCGGCGGAAGCGATCGAAACTGCGCAACAGAGCGGTGCGATCGCGCAGCTGATCGAGCGTGACATTCTTCAGGCGCATGTTCTCCATCCCCTCGCCATCCGGTTGAAACGGGGCGTGGGCAGTTCCAAGAAAGCCAGGAAGCCCGGGGTTGGAGTAAGGAGTGTGCTTGGTCTTGATGGTCAGGCCGACAAACGGAGGCACGGTTTTTTCGACCGGCCCTTGCAGGCGTGAGACAACTGCGCCCAGCGACGGCCGTCCGCTCTGGCGTCCCCCTGGCCCCATGGGATAGCCACTCATGCACAGGTCGGAGGCGTGCTGGTCGGGGCAGCCATGGAGCGAGCGGATGATGGCGAAACGATCCATCCTTTTTGCCAGGCGCGGCAGATGCTCGCAGATCTGAATCCCGGGGACATTGGTAGGGATCGGCTTGAACTCTCCGCGAATCTCCACCGGCGCCTGCATTTTCAGATCGTACATGTCCTGATGCGAGGGGCCGCCGGACAGGTAGATCATGATGACCGCCTTGTGCGAACGGGCGGTCGCTCGGGGCGCGGTCGCCTCGGCGCGCAGAATCTGGGGGAGAGCCAGCCCCCCCAGCCCCAGCGCGCCGATCTGGAGAAAGTGTCGCCGTGAATGCTGGTCGCAAAACGAGGCCCGCGCATGTCCCTGAATCGTCAGCATCGAAAGTTCCTTCACGCAAACCAAAGGCGAGGCATCGGCGGCCCGGACGTTAGAGCAACTCGTGAATCGGAGTGGGATCGTCCAGCACCGACACGGGGCGCCCGCTGGGATCGAGCAGCTGCAACTTGGGATCGATTCCCAGCACCTGGTAGATCGTGGCGTGGATATTGGCCGGGGTGACCGCTCGCGTGTGCGGACGGGTGCCCAGGCGATCGGTCGAACCGACGATCTGGCCGCCCTTGACTCCGCCGCCACCCAGCAGGCAGAACATCGAGTTCCCCCAGTGGTCGCGGCCCGGCGTCCCCTGGCTCATGGGAGGTCCGCCATTGCCGCCATCGTTCATCTTGGGCGTGCGACTGAACTCGCCACAGAGAACCACCAGCGTCGTCTCCAGCAGCCCACGTTCATCCAGATCGCGGAAGAGCGCAGAGACACAGCTATCGACCATCGGCAGATAGCGTTCCATCCCCGCTTTCAGATCCCAGTGATGATCCCAACCGCCAAAGTGGACGGTGACAAAGGTTGAGCCCGCCTCGACCAGGCGCCGCGCCAGCAGGGTCGATTGCCCCCAGTTATGGCGGCCGTATTGATCGCGCCGGCGTGGTTCTTCCTTGCTGAGATCGAACGCTTCGCGCGCCCGTGCGCCACTGACAAACTCGTAGGCTTCCCGACTGAAGCGATCCATCGCCTGGGTGGTGCCACGCAGATCGAGTTCATGGCGGAAGGTATCGAAGTGACTCAGCAGGGAGCGGCGATCTTCCAGTCGTTCGAGGGAGAGTCCCTGGGCCAGGTTCAGATTCTGCACCTTGTAATTGGGAGCATTGGGATCGCCGCCCGGAGCAAACGGATCGTTCTGCGCCCCCAGCAGGTGGCCGCCGAAATAGCCTGGATTCAGGCCGATGCTGCTGGCGTACGGAACGGCGACATAGCCCGGCATGCCTCGTTTGCGTGCGCCAAGTTCGCGGTTGACGATGGCGCCGATGCCGGGGAACTTCTGCCCGGTGCTGGCTCCGCTCACCCCCATGTCCTTGGTGGTGAGCATCCGGTGTCCACCCGCGAAATGGTCGCCGGTATCGTGGTGCAGCGACCGGACGATCGAGAACTTGTCGGTGAGGCGTGCCTGGCGCGGGAACATCTCGGTGATGTCGAACCCCGGCACCTTGGTCCGAATCGGCTTCCAGATGCCACGATACTCGGCAGGGGCATCTGGCTTCATGTCATACAGATCCATGTGGCTCGGTCCGCCATCGAGCCAGATCAGAATCACCGAGGTGTTCTTGTTGGTGCCTGTGCTGGCGGTGGCTTCCTTGGCGTGGAGCAGTTGAGGCAAGCCCACACTCGCCATGCCGGCAACCCCCAGCTGTAAAAAGCTGCGCCGACTGAGCCCATCACAATACTTGCCGGTCGAACCAAGATGGAGACGAAACATCCGCTACCCCCCTAGAGAACCACCCTGGCCGGTATCAGCAAAGGCAGGGTTGGCTGTGTGAGCCTGTCCGCACACGCTGTCCTTTCGCGCCATCTGCTGCACATTCTGTCAGCGGAACACGATCCGGGCAAGCTGAGGGCAAGGAGGCCGTCATGGCCTTCTTCCTGGGCATGAGCAGACAAAGGCGGGAGAACAGCAGGCCTGCCGGATCTGAATCGCAGACCCAGGCAGTAGCGATGATCCTACCAGGTCCGGACCTGGTTTGCATCATCTTTTTCCCTCACCGCGACGATTCGCGGGACAGCGCCAGGAAACGGGTTGGGAAAGGAGAGGGGTTTCGGAACATGAAAG
>JAKOSN010000129.1 GCA_029777335.1 Planctomycetota bacterium | reverse complement strand
CGCTGGCGTCGAGCCAGCGACAATCAGCATTCCTGGATCTGTTTCTGGATCACCTGCAGCCGCTCCCGGGACCGTCGCAGTTGCTGCTCGGCGGTGGTCTCCTCGGAGAGGATCTGGATCCGCTTGGCCGTGAGGGCGGACAGTCGGTCCGGGTAGATCTGGTACGGCGCGTACAGGTTGTCGCCGACGTAGAGTTGCTCCGACGACGAACAGCCGTTGCGGAAGACGGCCTTGAGGACGCCCTCCTTGACCCTGTCGCCCTCGAAGTACCAGACATGATCGAGGACGTTCACCTCGACGTTGCCGCTGATCTTTACGGACATGCAAACTCCTTTTTTGATGGCATAAAGCGTTTGCCCTTCCCGCCACACCCCTCGCCCAGTCGCATCGAGGCGCACTCGGTTGCACCCACGCAACCATATCCAGAATGGATCCACCGCCACGCCCCGCGACCAATCGCGCCGAATCGCACCAAGATCGGTGCGCCGACGATGCGCAGTCCGCTCCCCGCCACGCCCCGCGCCCAGGCGCACGCCGGGCCAGGAGAACGGCCAGCATGCTCTTCCGCCACGCCCCGCGCCATCGCGCATCGAGGCGCACCAGCACCTCGGAGGGGAGCCGGCCAGGGCATACCTGCCGCCACGCCCCGCGCCATCGCGCATCGAGGCGCACTCCACCGCGGGCTACTGCTTCGTGCGACCTGAGCCGCCACGCCCCGCGCCCAATCGCGCCGAGGCGCACTGCCGCTCTCCCAACCCTCCGCCTGCAAGCAGGATGCGCGGAGCTTTGTCACGCACCCCTGGGGGCCAGCCCTAGGGGCAGTGCGACCTCGGCCCTGGCGTGGGCCGGATGGCTTGCAGGTTCGTGAGGATTGCGGGGTCTTCACGCTGAAAGAACCCTCCCTTCGTCGTCATCGGGAATGGTCTGCACCTGGAAGTTCGGTTCGACCTCGATCATCTCGATCAAGTGTTCACCCAGCTTGCTGCGCATCAGTTCCGTCAGCATGAACCAGCGGAAGTGTTCGCCCAGGTACTCCTTGCGGCGAACGTCCCAGAGGACGCGGCAAGCTCGTTGACGCAGGCAGTGGGACACCAGGAAGCGAGTCACCTGATTGAGCGTTTTGGCCACCTGGAGACTCATCTGGCGGCACCGCTTCTTTCGCAAGACGTCACGCTTCCGGCGACGGCCGCGCCTTCCCCTCCGGTCCTGGACAACCTCTTCCGGGGTCCTCTTTTCCAGGGCACGGGGAGGGGCGTACTGGGCGCGACGCTCGAACTTGCCGTCCTCGCTTTCCCGGCGAAGCAGTACCTTGTGTTGTGCGGCAGCCTTCCCTGGCCCCAGGAGTCGCCACGCCTCCTCCCAGGCGGCCCGGTAGTCCTCGCCCACCGGGCCAGGCTGTTTGCAGCCGTCCAGCATGTGCTGGAGCAGTTTGCCCAATTCGTCCTCGTTCAGTCGGAACCCGCGACCCTCGCGAACCGTCAGGCCCGCCTGGGGATTGTCCCGCTCCGGGTTTTCGAGCACGAGCAGCGACTCCGGGTCGGTGCGGATCCAGACGGTGTTGGTCCGTTCCCGATGTGCTTTCTTGGGGAGATAGACGCTGGCGCTGACGATAGGACGGCCCTTCCGGTCCAACTCGACCTTCAGTCCTCCCCGGGGGATTGGAT